>CAYMFV010000062.1:0-11434 GCA_964389745.1 uncultured Planctomycetales bacterium
GCAGGCGCGCCGAGGACCGTGCGCCCGGTCAGCAGCAAGTCCATGCGCTTCTCCACGAAGCGCTCATCGATAAGGAAGTACTCCTGCTCCGCTCCGCACGTGGCCAGCACACGCTTGGCCGAGTTGTTGCCCAGCACGCGCAACACGCGAATGGCCTGCTTGCTGAGTGCGTCCATGGAGCGCAGCAGCGGCGTCTTCTTGTCCAGCGCCTCGCCGGTGTAGCTGCAAAACGCGCTGGGGATGAAGAGCGTGACGTTCTTGCCGTCGGCCTTCACGAACACGGGAGACGTGCAGTCCCATGCGGTATACCCCCGCGCTTCGAACGTGACGCGCAGGCCGCCCGAGGGGAACGACGACGCGTCGGGCTCGCTGCGGATGAGTTCCTTGCCGCTGAACTCCATGACCGTGCGGCCGTCGGGAGTGGGGGAGATGAACGAGTCGTGCTTCTCCGCGGTGCGCCCGGTCATGGGCTGGAACCAGTGGCAGAAGTGCGTCGCTCCCTTTTCGATGGCCCAATCCTTCATCGCGTTGGCCACCACGTCCGCGATGGCCGGGCCCAGCGGCTCGCCCTCATCGATCATGCGCTTGAGCGCGCGGTACACGTTCTTGGGCAGGCGCTCGCGCATGGCCGCGTCGCTGAAGACGTTGGAGCCGTACACGGAGGGGACGGACGCGGTCGGCGGCCAGCCAGGCCAGGGCCGGGGCGGGCTCGGCAGGGGTCGCCGCGGGCGCCAGGAGGCAGGCCAGGACGGTGGCCTCGTCGTGGAGGGCCAGGGCCGCCCGGAGGCAGGCCCGGGTCTCGGGCGAGGCGGCCGGGGCACCGGCGGCCAGGAGGGCCGCCAGGCGGACCTCCCGGGGGGAGCCCCGTTCCAGCAGAGCCGTCAGGGTGGCGCTTCGGGCCGGGCCCTCCGGGCCTGGCGGCAGCTCGGAGAGGGTCCACGCGGGAGTGGCGGCGAGGCGCCGCAGGGCCGTCGTCCAGGCGGGATCGGCGGGCGCCGGGGCCGGCCCCGGCGACAGGAGGAGGGGTGCCTGGAGGAGCAGGCCGAGGAGCACGCCGGCAGCTTAGCGCGGGCGCCGGCGGCTCAGAGGAAGCGGGACAAGTGCTTCCGGGGCGTCGGCTGGGCCAGGCGCCGGAGGGACTGGGCCTGGAGCTGGCGGACCCGTTCCCGGCTCACCCCCAGGGCCTCCCGGACCTCGTCCAGGGTCCGGGGACGCTCCCCGTCGAGGCCGAAGCGCAGGCGCAGGACCAGGGCCTCCCGCTCGGGCAGGCGGGCCAGGAGGCGCTCCAGGGTGGTGCGGAGCTCATCCACCGTGGGGGCGTCCGGCAGGGGGATCTCCCGCTCGTCCGCCAGGCCCTCGGCCAGGAGGCCATCCTCCCCCTCGGGGCCACTGTTCCAGCCGGCCCGATCCAGGGAGTAGCAGGGCCGGTCGGCGGCCAGGGCGCGCTCCACCCGCTCCCGGCTCACCCGGGCCTGGCGGGCCAGCTCGGGCACCGGCAGGGTGTCCGGGGTGGAGGCGAGGACGTTGCGGACCCGGTGCAGGGCCTGGGCCAGGTAGACCGGGAGGCGGACCGTCCGGGACTGGCAGGAGAGGGCCTTGAGGATCCCCTGCTGCACCCACCAGCCGGCGTAGTGGCTGAAGCGGACGCCGGCCGTCTGGTCGTAGCGCTCCACGGCCCGGAGGAGGGCGGCGTTGCCCTCCTGGATCAGGTCCTCCCAGGGCACCCCGACGTGGGTGTAGCGCCGGGCAGCGGCCGGGACCAGGTGGAGGTTCCGGGCCACCAGGGCCTCCTGGAAGCGGTGCAGGTCCTCGAGGCGCTGGCGCAGGCGCTCGTCCCGGATCACGTCCCGGGAGGTCTCCCGGTTCCGGAAGGAGCGGTCCCGGAGGGACTCCAGGACCCGGGAGTAGGGGGAGAGGAACTCGCCGGCGATGGCCGCGTGGCGACGGAGGGGCCGGCGGCCGAGGATGCCGAGGAGAGCGTCCCGGAGGAGCTCCAGGCCCCGGGCGAGGGCGAACTCCTCCTCCCGGGTGGTGGGGCGGATGCGGCGCAGGTCCTGCCAGTAGACCTCGAGGGGGTCGGAGGAGGTCCGGCCGTGGCGTTGCTGGGCGGCCGGGCGCTCCAGGAACTCGGGCTGACCCACCGTGGGGGCGAAGGCCATGTCGGTGTCCACCAGGGCCCGGACCAGGGCCGGGCGCAGCAGCCGGAAGCGACGCTCGCTGGCAGTGGCCCGGAGCAGGACGGGCCACGGGAGGCAGCCCCGGCGGCGGGCCTGGCGGAGGAATCTGGGGGAGGTCGCCATGGTTTCGGGTGGCCTTGCGCCCGCCTCTGTTCGAATCCCGTGCCAGCACGCCGAAACCCTGCCCCGAGGACGGCCCTGTGTGCCGAAGTGTGTACGGCGAGCGAACTTATGGCGAATCGAGGAGCTCCGTGGCCGGTCTCCCTCGGCCATCCCCCTGCGGAAAATTCCCCATGCCGGCCGCGGAATAATCCCTGCTGTCACCAGCGCAAGGGCAATTCGTCGTCCAGGCACGAGGACGCAACCATGCTCACCACCATCCTGCTGCTCACCTGCCAGGTCCCACCGGTGGCCCTGGCCTCCACTTCCGGGGATTCCCGCCTGCCCCAGGACCCCATCGTCCACGACGAGGCGTGGATCCGCCGCCAGGAGGGCCCGCCCGGGGCCGCGGTCTGGCTCTCCCAGCACGGGCTGATGGCCCTCCTGGGCGACCTGGACGGCGACGGACTCTTCGAGGCGCCCGGCGACATCGACGCCCTGGCCTGGTCGCCCCGGGGCGGCGGGCTCGGCCCGGCCCCGCCGGACTTCCTCTTCTCCACCGTCTCCACCACTCCGGCCTACGCCGACGGCGACCTCCTGGGCTTCGCCGGGGCCCAGGGCCTGCGCATCGTCATCCCGGAGGCGGAGTTCGTGAACCTCCTCCAGCCAGCCTCCGGCTCCTTCGATCTCGACGCCGCGGCCTTCCAGGGCGACGAGCTCTGGTTCTCCGTGACCTCGGACCTCACGGGCACCATCCTGGGCGACGTCGCCGACGGAGACATCCTGGCCTGGGACCGGCTGGCCGGCACCGTCCGGGTGGCCTGGACAGAGGCCGACGTCCAGGCCATGGTGGACCAGGCCACCGGCGGCGGCGGGAGCGTCGGCGACGTGCTCGCCCTCTCCTTCTATCCGCCGACCGGAGAGCTGGCCTTCACCGTCCAGTCCCCCTCGGCCCACGATGCCACGGTCTTCGGCACAGGCAACGGCGGCCGGATCCTGCCGGGCTTCGAGGAGCCCGACTGGGACTTCCAGCAGGCCACCGAGCTCGACGCCCTGGCCTTCGTGCCCGGGGGCATCCCCCAGCCGCCGGTGATGGCCACCGACGTGCCCTTCTACGGCCAGGGCGTCCCGGTGCGCTTCACCGGCCGCCACGGCACCCCCGGCGCCATCGTCGAGGGTTACTTGGCCGGCGCTCCCGGCCTGGACGACCGCCCCGGGGAGGGCATCGGTGCCTTCTACCTGGACCTGCAGGATCCCTTCCTGCTCCAGCAGGTGGCCCTCGGGCACACCCACCCCCGGCCCTTCGACGCCTCGGGCAGTGCCACCTTCGACTGGACCAGTCCGGTGCTGCCGGCCTCCATGCCGTGGCTGGACCTCTACTTCCAGTGCTACGACCACGGCGGCGGCGGCTGGAGCGCGCCCATCGTCCTGCGCATCCAGTAGCGGGTCGGACGCGGACTCCCAGGGGGTGGCGGCTATGCTGGCCGCTGCCCCCGCCTGCCTCCATGCTCTGCCACCTCGCCCTTGTCCTCGCCGCTGGACTCCAGGAACCCGGAGAAGCCCTGCGCCGGGACCTCACGGAGCAGAATCCGGGCCTGCGCCGGGAGGCGGCGGTGGCCATCGCCGCCATGGGCCGGGGAGCCGAGAACTGGCTGGCCCGGGAGGTGAGCAAGGGCTCCCCCGGGCGGCGTCGGGCCCTGCTCCTGGCCGCAGCCCTGATGGGCACCGAGCGTTCCCTGGCCCTTGTCGAGCGTGCCGTCCGGCCCGGGGGCCGGCCGGACCAGGAACGGGCCTGGGCCCTCCTCCTCTACGGGGCCCACCATCCCGGGGTGCTCGAGGAGGAGCCGCGCCGGACCCTGCGTCGGGCCGCCTCGGACTTCGAGCGCGCCTGCCTCCTGGCCGGGCTCCTGACCCGGGCGGGGGACACCGATCCGGAGGCCTGGGCGGAGGCCCTTGGTCGCCGGGCCCGGGAGCCGCGGCTGCGGGCCCTCCTGCGCATGCTCCATGCCCTGGTGGCGGCCCGGGGACAGGACGGCCAGCAGGGGCCTGGCGAGCCCCCGGTCGGGGCCCCGGAGGCAGCCGCCGTCCTCCTGGCCTCCACCCTGCCGGGAGCCGCGCCCCTGCCGGCCGCCTGGCTCGAGGGCAAGGAGATGGCGGCCCTGCCGGAGATCTGGCGGGTGGCGGCCCGGCGCGTCCCGCCCCGGAAGCTGGTGGAGCTCCGGAGCTCCCCGGCCGGTGGCCCGGGGGGGGGGCTGGCGATGGTCCTCTACGAGCTGGCCGAGGACCAGCGCCAGGACGCCTTCGACCTGCTCCGGGAACGCCTGGTCGAGGCCGGTCCCCGCCTCTGGCTCTGGGGGGCAGCCGGTGACCTGGGCCTGGCCCTGCCCGAGCCGGGCGAGGAGCTCAGCGACCCCGAGGTCGCGACCCTCCTGCGTCTGGCTGCCCGGGACCTCGAGACGGCCCGGGGCGAGGCCCGGCGGAGGCTGCCCCAGGCCCGGGCCCGCTTCGCCGCCAGGCGTCCGGGCCGGGACCACTGGCCCGCCGCCCTGGTCCTGGCCCTGGCCGGGGAAGAGGAGGACCGGGATCGCCTCCGGGAGAGCCTCCGGGCCGCGGATCCCGTCGGGCGCCTGCGCCTGCAGCCCGTCCTCCAGCTCGCCCTGGGCAACCTGGACACCGAGGAGGCCCGGCAAGGCTGGTTCCGGCGCTGGAGCCGGGACCTGGGCGCCGGCTACTTCGGTTGGTTCGACCGCCAGGGGCCCCTGTGGATCGCCCACCTCCTGGTCGGGGGCACCGAGGCCGCCACCCAGGTGCCCGAGCTGTCCCGGGAATTCCCCGCCCTCCACGGCTCACGGGACCACAGCCGGGACGACACCCTCTACCCGGACCTGGCGGATCTGCTTCTTTCCGGCCTCTACCACTGGGACCTGCCCTGAGCCCCGGCAGCGGGACGCTCCGGGATAGACTGTCTGCAGGTGGCGGTGCTCCGGAGCCGCCGGACTTCCCCATGCGACGAATCCTGCGCCTGCGCGTCAACGGTCACGAGCGCGAAGTGCTCGCCCGGGACGCCGACACCCTCCTCGACGTCCTCCGGGAGCAGCTCGGGCTCACCGGCACGCGCCGCGGCTGCGACCTGGGCACCTGCGGCTGCTGCACCGTCCAGGTGGAGGGCGAGCCGGTCCTCGCCTGCCTGGTCCTGGCGGCCGAGGTGGAGGGCCGGGAGATCACGACCATCGAGGGCCTGGCGGCTTCCGGCCGCTTTGCGCCCCTGCAGCGCACCTGGGCCGAGGCCGGGGCAGCCCAGTGCGGCTTCTGCACCTCCGGCTTCCTGATGGCGGCGGACGCCCTGCTCCGGGAGGAGCCGGATCCGGACCGGGAGACGATCCGGGCGGCCCTGGCCGGCAACCTCTGCAGGTGCACGGGCTACGTCAAGATCGTGGACGCGGTGGCGGCCTCGGCCCGGGAGCACCGGGCATGGCAGGCGGAGCGGCGCCAGGAGGCGGTGGCCCAGGAGGGAGGGGGACGATGAGCCGGACGCCGAGCCCGAGCCCTCCGGACAGCCCCGTCGGCCGCCGCGTCCCCCTGGTGGATGCCTGGGAGAAGGTCTGTGGCCGGGGCGTGTACGTCGAGGACCTCGCCTTCCCGGACATGCTGCACGCCCGCCTGGTGCGCAGCACCGTCGCCCACGGCATGGTCCGGGCCGTGGACCTGGCGGCGGCCCGGAAGGTGCCGGGCTTCGTCGCCGCCCTGGTGCCAGGGGATGCGGGAACCGACGTGCCCTTCGGCGTGCTCCCCATCAGCGAGGACGAACAGGCCCTGCCCCGCCGGGCCCTGTACTCCGGGGCGATCGTCGCCGCCGTGGCCTGCGTCGACGAGGTGGCGGCCCGGGAGGCGGCGCTCCAGGTCCGGGTCGAGTACGAGGAGCGGCCGCCGGTGCTGCGGCCCCGGGACGCCCTCCGGGAGACGACGGATCCCCTGCACGCGCGGACCGTCGCCGGGACCAACATCCACAAGGCGGTGGACCAGGAGTTCGGGGATGTGGATGGCGCCTTCGCCAGCGCCGCCGCGGTGGCCGGCGGCGACTATCGCTTCGCCGGGCTGAACCACGCCTTCACCGAGCCCATCGGCTGCGTCGCCGTGCCCGAGGCGAACGGCCGCATGACCCTGTACAGCAGCACCCAGGTGCCCCACTACCTGCACCGGGCCCTGGCCAGGGTCCTGGACCTGCCCATGCACATGGTGCGGGTGGTGAAGCCCCTGGTGGGGGGGGGCTTCGGTGGCAAGTCCGATCCCTTCCCCCACGAGATGGTGGCCGCCCTCCTGGCCCGGAAGACCGGCCGGCCGGTGCAGCTGATCCTGGATCGGGACGAGGTCTTCCTGAACAACCACGGCCGGCATCCGACCGAGTACCACCTGGAGGTGGCCGCCGACGCCGAGGGGCGGCTGCTGGGCCTGCAGTGCCGGGCCCTCATCGACGGTGGTGCCTGGGGCTCCTTCGGGGTGGTCACAACCTACTACAACGGCGTGCTCTGCCAGGGTCCGTACCGCCTGCCCGCCTTCCGCTACAGCGGCCGCCGGGTGTACACCAACAAGCCGGCGAGCGGGGCGATGCGTGGGCACGGCGCGGTGAACGCCCGCTTCGCCCTGGAGACGGCCCTGGACGAGCTGGCCGAGCGCCTGCGCCTGGACCCCTTCGACCTCCGCATCCAGAACGCCCTGCCGCCGAACACCGTCACCCTGAACCACCTGCGTATCACCTCCAACGGTTTCCTGGAGTGCCTGCAGCGGGTGCGAGGGGCCTCGGACTGGGACCGCCGCCGGGGGAGGCTGCCCTACGGGCGGGGTCTGGGCCTGGGCTGTGGCTTCTACATCAGCGGCTCGGCCCTGCCCATTCACCGGACCCGGACGCCCCAGTCCACGGTCCACCTGAAGATCGACGTGGACGGTGGCATCACCATCCACTCCATGGCCGCGGACATCGGCCAGGGCTCGGACACCATGCTCGCCCAGCTCGTGGCCGATACGCTGGGCGTGGACATGGCCCGCTGCCGGGTCCGCGCCCAGGACAGCGACACCGCGCCCCTGGACCTCGGCTCCTACAGCAGCCGGGTGACCTTCATGGCCGGGAACGCCGCCCTGCGGGCCGCCGAGGTCGTCCGCCGCAAGCTCCAGGCCGCTTGCGCCCGCCTCACCGGCCTGGACGCGGAGGGCTTCGCCCCCGCCGGCGGCGAGTGCTGGGCCCACCGGGACCAGCCCGAGGCGCGCATCCCCTTCGCGGACGCCCTGCGGGAGGCCCTGGCCGACAACGGCGCCCTGGTGGCCAAGGGCGTGTACCGGGCGCCGAAGCTCGGGGGCGCCTTCAAGGGCGCCGGCGCCGGCCTCTCGCCCACCTACTCCTACCAGGCCTTCGTCGCCGAGGTCGAGGTCGACCCCGAGACCGGTTTCGTCCGGGTGCACAAGGTCTGGGCTGCCCACGACTGCGGCCGGGCTCTCAACCCGGTGGCCGTGGAGGGGCAGATCGAGGGCTCCATCCACATGGGCCTCGGCCAGGCCCTGACCGAGGAGATGCGCTACGGGGGGGGGCAGCTCCTGAACGGCAGCCTCCTGGACTACAAGATCCCGACGCCCCTGGAGATGCCCGAGGTCGAGGTGCACATCGTCGAGTCCTGGGATCCCGAGGGACCCCTCGGTGCCAAGGAGTGCGGCGAGGGCGCCCTGGCGCCGATCATTCCGGCCGTGGCCAACGCCATCCACGACGCCGTCGGCGTGCGCCTGCGGGAGGTGCCGATGACTCCCGAGCGGGTGCTCCGGGCCCTGGAGCAGGCGCGCTGCCGGGTCCCCGAGGAGCCGGTGCGGGAGGGGCGATGAAACTGCCCGATCTGGTCCTGGAGCGTCCCCGGAGTCTGGAACAGGCCCTGGAGCTGGCGGCGGCCGCCGGGCCGGAGGGCTTCGACTGGCTGGGCGGCGGGACGGACCTGCTCTGCAACTACAAGTGGCGGATCCGCCCCCGGCCGCGCCTCATCTCGTTGCGGCACCTGCCCGAGCTCCGGGGGGGGGAAGGCTCCCTCAATGCCGGCCGGACCTTGTGGGAGCTCGAGCACGACCCGGTCCTCCGGGAGCGCTGGCCGGCCATTCCCGAGGCGGTGGCCACCATCGCCACCCCCCTGGTCCGGCGCACCGCCACCCTGGGCGGCAACCTGTGCCTGGACACCCGCTGCTGGCACCTGAACCAGACCCTGGAGTGGCGGCGGGCCCACGGTTCCTGCCGCAAGGCCGAGGCCGAGCTCTGCCGGGTCCTGCCGGAGCCCGGGGACCGCTGCGTCGCCACCTACAGCGGCGACCTGGCCCCCGTGCTCCTGGTCTACGGGGCTGGCCTGGTCCTGGCCGGTCCCGGCGGTCGCCGGGAGCAGTCCCTGGCCGACTTCTACGCCCCGGACGGCATCCGCCGCTTCCGGGACCGCCGTCCCGAGGAACTGGTGGTGGCGGTCCTCCTGCCGCCGACCGCCGAGGCCTGGACCGTGGCCTACCGCAAGCTCCGGCTCCGGGAGGCCTTCGACTTCCCCGAGGGGGGCGTGGCCGCCGGCGTGCGCTGGGAGGACGGGCGGGCGGCGGCGGTGCGGATCGCCACCACCGCCTACGCCAGCGTGCCCATGCTGCACCCGGAGGTGGCCGCCCCCCTGGCCGGCACCCGCCTGGAGGACGAGGCGGTGGAGGAGGCCGCTGCCGCCCTGGAAGCCGAGGTCCGGCCCCTGAAGAACACCGCCATGTCCCCCGCCTACCGGAAGAAGATGGCCCGGGTCCTGTGTCGCCGGGCTCTTCAAGCCTGCCGCCCCGCTTCGCTCGCCTGATCCATCACCCATGTCCCGCTTCCGCTCCGTCCTGGCGCTGGCCGCCGCTCTGCTCCTGGTGGCTCTCCTGGCCCTGCTCCTGCGCCGGCGGGGCGAGCCGCCCACGCCGGCCCCGGTCCCCGATGCCGGGGCGGTGGCGGGGGCCGGGGAGGCCGCCGCCCCCGTGGCTCCCCCGGCAGGCGCCGGCGGGCGCCGGACCCTGATGGCGGACCTGGCGGGCGATGTCCCGGCGGACGCAATCCTCCTGGAGGTGCGCACCGCGGAGGGCGACCCTCTGCCCGGTGCGGCCGTGACCCTGGTCCGGGTCGAGCCCTTCCACGAGCTGGGCCTGACCCGGGACGCCGTCCTCGCCTCGGGCCTGCGGGCCGGGGACGACGGCCGCCACCTCTTCCGGGACCTGGAGCCGGGCGAGCGCTACCGGGCTGCCGCCACAGCGCCCGGCTTCGGCATGGTCCGCTCCCCGGCGACCGCTCCGGGCGAGCGCCTGGAGCTGCGTCTGGGGCCGAGCCTGGTGGTGAGCGGGACCGTGGTCCGCGAGGGGGGGGGGGTGGTGGCCGAGGCCGAGGTCCAGCTCCTGGCCCTCCAGACCAGCTCCTTCCTGGCGCCCCAGATCGCCACCACCGGCGCTGATGGCGCCTTCCTCTTCGAGGTCTCGGAGCCGGGGCTCTACCGCCTCCAGGTCACGAGTTCGGCCGGCCAGGACGTGGTTCGGGACCTGGAGGTGGACCCGGATCTAGGGCCCCTGCGGATCGTGGTGGGGGGCGAGCCCTCCCTGACACTGCGTCTCCGGGACGACACGGGCACCGCCGTGGCCGGTGCCCTGGTCGAGCTCGAGCCCCTGGCCCGGGGCCACACGCCCCGGCGGGGGCGCACTGGCGAGGACGGGAGCCTGTCCTTCTACTCCCTGCCGGCCGGCTACTGGAACCTGCGCATTCGGGCCGAGGGCCTGGCCCGTCACCAGGAGCGCTGGCTCTACCGGCCTCCCGGCCACCAGGTCCTGGAGCGCACCCTGGGGCGGCCGGGCGCCCTGGCGGTCCAGGTCCGGGACGGCGCCGGGCGGCCGGTGCCGGGCTTCGCCGTGCGCCTGCGGCCAGCGGCCCAGGGGGGGCCGCCCCTGCCCGAGGCCCGGACCGGGGAGTCGGGCGTGGCCCGCTGGCAGGACCTGGCGGCGGGGGACTACCTCGTGACCGCTCCCGGCGGCCGGGCGGGCGGCCAGACCGGTCTCGCGGTGGAGGAGCAGGCCCTGGAGGGTGGCCAGGCGCGGGTCCCCTCCTCCGTGTGGGCCACGGTGCAGGCGGGCACGACGGCGGAGGTGGAGCTGATCCTGGACGGCCACGCCCGGCCCACCATCCAGGTCCTGGAGCAGGGCCGGCCCGTGGCCGGGGCCCGGGTGGACCTTGTCCGGGGTGCCCCCGGGGTGGGCGGCCGGCGGGGCCCGGCGGCCGCCAGCGCCGTCACCGATCCCCAGGGACGGGCCCTCCTGGCGCCGGTCTCGCCGGGGCCCTGGCAGGTCGTGGTCACGCCTGGAGCCAACCGGGCACCCTGCAGGGCGACGGTGGATCTTCCCCCGGGCACCCCCGAGGAGGTGGTGGAGCTGCCCTCGGGCAGCCTCGCCGGCCAGGTGCTGGGCCCGGAGGGTCCCGTGGCCGGGGCCCTGGTCCGCCTCCTGGGTTCCGCGGGCCCCGGGACATGGTCGGGGGTCCGGAGCGGTCCCGACGGTCGCTGGGAGATCGGCGGCGTCGCCGCCGGCCGCTGGCGGCTGGAGATCCGGGCCGCGGGCCACCTCCCCTGGACCTCCGAGGAGCTGGAGCTCGACGGGCTGTCCCGGGTCGACGTGGGTGCCGTGTCCCTGGAGGCGGCCGGGGTCCTCGAGGGCACCGTCCGCGGCATGCCGCCCCCCGAGCCGGGTACCATGGCCATCCGCCTGGCGGAGCTTGTGGACGCGGCGGGACGGACGGTGGCCACGAGCGGCGTGGACTCCAGCGGCGGCTACCGCTTCCCCGCGGTGCCCCCGGGCAGCTACGTCCTGGTGATCCGCAGCGGTGACCGGGTCTGGCGCTCCCCGCCGGTGGATGTGGGTCCCGGGACCCGGCGCTTCGACTTCCCGGTGGAGGACGGCTGATCCCGGCCGGCCGGCTCACTGCCGGCGCCGGGCCAGGAGAGACTCCAGGAAGGCCGCCTGCTCCGGTGTGTCTACGTCCAGGAAGGGGCCGGGGTCGCCAGCCAGGGGGACGTCCAGGCGGCGGGCGGGGTCGGCGTGGAGGAGCTCCCGGAGGGGCCGGTCCGGGGGCAGGCGCCGGAGCTCCTCCAGGC
>CAYMFV010000063.1:0-11349 GCA_964389745.1 uncultured Planctomycetales bacterium
CCCCGGGCCCCAGGTCCTCGCCGACCCGATCCAGGACCTTCGCCGAGTAGCCGGAGATGAAGAGGACCTGGAGCTCGGGCCGCTCCCGCCGCAAGGCCCGAGCCAGGGCGGCCCCGTTCATGCCCGGCAGGATCAGGTCCACGACGGCCAGGTCCACAGGTCCCTGATGGCCCTGAAGGACCTCCTGGGCGCCGATTGCGTTGGCTGCGGCCAGGACCCGGTAGCCTCGCGTCGCCAGGACCTGCCGAGTGAGGTCCCGGACCAGGTCCTGGTCCTCCACGAGGAGGATGGTCTCGTCGCCGCCGGGCACTGGGACGTCGGCCCGGCTCTCCTCCAGGACCTCGGCGTGCTCGCTGGCCGGGAGCAGGAGCTCGATGCGGGTGCCGTGGCCGGGCTTGCTCCAGACTTCCACGTGGCCTCCGCAGGCCTGGACGAAGGCATAGACCATGGTCATGCCCAGACCGCTGCCCTGGCCCGGTGCCTTGGTGGTGAAGAAGGGCTCGAAGATCCGTTCCCGGGTCCGGGCGTCCATGCCCTGGCCGTCGTCCTCCACGAGGATGCGGCAGTAGCGGCCGGAAGGCAACGGCGAACGGCTGCCTGGGATGGGCAGGCGCCAGGCCTCGGTACGGATGTACAGCCGGCCGCCGCCGGGCATCGCATCCCGGGCGTTGAGGACCATGTTCAGGATGGCCTGCTCAAGCTGGCCGGGCACGGCTTCGATCCAGCCGCTGTCCGAGGCCAGGGAGGTCTCGAGATGGATGTTCTCACCGATCAGGCGCTGGAGCATCCGCTCCAGCTCCGCCACGGCCCGAGGGACATCCACGGCTCGGGTGCCTTCCTGCCTGCCGCGGCCGAAGACGAGCAGCTGCCGCGTCAGGTCTGTAGCTCGCTCGGCTGCCTGACGCACCATGCCCAGGGCCTCCTGGAGATCCGGGGGAGCCTCCTCCCTGCCCACCAGGGCATCGTTGGCCAGGTCCACGTGGCCGAGGATGGCGGTGAGGAGATTGTTGAAGTCGTGGGCGATGCCACTGGCGAGCTGGCCCAGGGCCTCCATCTTCTGGGTCTGTCGGAGCTGCCGCTCCAGGGCCGACCGCTCCTTCTCCATCTGTCGCTCGAGGGAGACGTCCCGGAGCACGGCCAGGAGGTGGAGCCGGCCCTTGTAGGGGAAGCGGGTGCCCCGGACCTCCACCTCGAAGGGGGTGCCGTCGCGCCGCAGGTCCAGAGCGCGCACGTGGAAGGAACGGCCGGCCTGGAGGGATCTCAGGAACTCCTCGAACTGCCAGTGATGGTCCGGGTGGATGTACTCCCGGGGCTCCAGGGCCAGGAATTCCTCCCGGCTGTAGCCGTGCATAGCGCAGGCGGCGGGGTTGGCCTCCACCACCTCGCCGGCCGCATCGAGGATGATGAGCCCGTCGGTGACCGCCTCGAAGATGCCCCGGTACTGGGCCTCGCTGGCCCGCAGGGCCTCCTCCGCCGCCAGGCGCTCGCTCAGGTCCCGGAGCGTGCACAGGACCATGGGCCGGCTGGTGACCTCCAGGGGAAAGGCGGTGATCTCCGCTGGCGTCGCCTCTCCGGTGGATCGGAGCAGCTTGACCTGTCGGGGGCCCGCCTCCTGGCCCTGCAGCAGTCGGTCCACCGTCCCCTGCAGTTCATGGCTGACCAGGTCATGGAGGCGGAGCCCGACGAGCTCCTCGAGGCTTCGACCCGTGGCCCGGACCAGGGCCGGATTGGCCAGGAGGAGACGTCCGTCCGGGTGGGTGATGCCGATGCCGTCCCCTGTCTGTTCCAGGACGGCCCGGGCCAGGGCCTCGTCCTGGAGGCGCAGAAGGGCGGCCGTCGCCTGGGCCGCACAGACCCGGAGGAAGGAGATGGTGGCCGCGTCGGCGGGCGTATCCGGACCGGGGATGACCAGCAGCCCGCCCCGCACCGGGTCTTCTGCCGTCCCCAGGGGAACCGCGAGCACGCCCTGGGCGTCCAGACGCCGCATGAGAGGGTCCTCGGCCAGGGTCGGAGATGCCTGGCGGGCCAGGACCTCCTCCCCCCGCTTCAGCCGGGCGACCAGCGGGCTCTCGCCAAGGACGCTCCCCAGGCATGGAACGTCCGGCCAGCAGGCCAACAGCATGGTCGCGTCCCCCGGGCCGCTGGCCGCCAGGACCAGGACGATGCGGGCGTGAAGCAGGGCACTCAGGTCCCGCACCAGTCGCCCGGCGTAGGCCAGGTCCTCCACCCGGGCCAGGGCCCGGACGAGTTCCAGGGCGCGGGCGAGAGCCAGGCCAGGAGGGGGGGGGAGGCCGGCCTCAGCCAAGGGAGGCCCCCGCTGTGGCGACTGGCCGGACGCGGGTGGCCTCGCCGAGGTCGGAAGGTCGGGACAGCGGGAGCGCGACGGTCCGGCGCTGCGGGGCGCCAGGTGCCAGCCACTCCAAGCTGGACTCGGGCACGAAAGGGTCGTTCATGACGCAGGCAGAGCAAGATAGCGACATCCTATTCTGTGAGGCAAGGGCGCCGATGAACGGGTTTCTTCCAAGGCGCGGAACGGTACCAAATGTCATGATTCTGTCATGAAAGAGGGCGCTCGTGCCCGCCCTCGCCCTCTTCTCCGGTCAGCTTTCCCGGTCCAGCTTCCGGCGCACCGCCGCCAGGAGCTCCGCCGCCCGGAAGGGCTTGGGCAGGAGGTCCCCGGGCCCCAGGTCCTCGCCGACCCGATCCAGGACCTTCGCCGAGTAGCCGGACATGAACAGCACCGGCAGCCCGGGCCGCTCCCGGCGCAGGACCTGGGCCAGGGCGGCGCCGTCCATGCCGGGCAGGACCACGTCCAGGACGGCCATATGCACGGGACCGTCGTGGTGCCGGAGGAGCTCCTGGGCGGCGGCGCCATCGGCCGCGGCCAGGACCTGGTAGCCCCGAGCCGCCAGGACCCGCCGGGCCAGGTCCCGGACCAGGTCCTGGTCCTCCACCAGGAGGATGGTCTCGTCGCCCCCGGGCACCGGGACGTCGACCCGGCTCTCTTCCAGGACCTCGGCGCGCTCGCTGGCCGGGAGCAGGAGCTCGATGCGTGTGCCCTTGCCCGGCTCGCTCCAGACCTCCATGTGGCCGCCGCAGGCCTGGACGAAGGCATAGACCATGGTCATGCCCAGGCCGCTGCCCTGGCCCGGGGCCTTGGTGGTGAAGAAGGGATCGAAGATCCGCTCCCGGGTTCTCGTGTCCATGCCCAGGCCGTCGTCCTCCACGAGGATCCGGCAGTAGCGGCCAGGGGGAAGGGGCCTGGGTCGCTCAGGGTCCGGTAGCCGGCAGGCCTGGGTGAGGATGCGCAGTCGGCCCCCGCCGGGCATGGCGTCCCGGGCGTTGAGGGCCATGTTCAGGATGGCCTGCTCGAGCTGACCGGGTACCGCCCGGATCCACCCGCTGTCCACGTGCAGGCTGGTCTCGAGCTGGATGTCCTCGCCGATCAGGCGCCGGAGCATGCGCTCCAGGTCGGCCGCTGCCCGATGGACCTCCACGGCCCGCATGCCTTCCTGCGGCCCTCGCCCGAAAACCAGGAGCTGCCGGGTCAGCTCCCCGGCCCGCTCCGCAGCCTGGCGAACCATGTCGAGGGCGTCGTGCAGAGCCGGCCGGACGTCGCCTGGATCCCGGAGAGCCTCGCCGGCCAGGTCCACGTGGCCGAGGATGGCCGTGAGGAGGTTGTTGAAGTCGTGGGCGATGCCGCCGGCGAGCTGACCCAGGGCCTCCATCTTCTGGGCCTGGCGGAGCTGGTGCTCCAGGGCCTCCCGCTCCCGTTCCATCTGGCACTCCAAGGAGACGTCCTGGAGCACGGCCAGGAGGTGGATCTTGCCCTTGTAGGGAAAGGGGGCGCCCCGGACCTCCACCTCGAAGGGTGTGCCATCGTGGCGCAGATCCAAGGCCCGGGTCTCGAAGGAGCTGCCGGATCGGAGAGAGGTCAGGAACTCCTCGAACTGCCAGTGATGGTCCGGGTGGATGAACTCCTGGGGCTCCAGGGCCAGGAACTCCTCCCGGCTGTAGCCGTGCATGGCACAGGCGGCGGGGTTCGCCTCCACCACCCGGCCCTCCGGATCGAGGATGATGAGTCCGTCAGTGACGGCCGCGAAGATGCCCCGATACCGGGCCTCGCTGGCCCGCAGGGCCTCCTCCGCCGCCAGGCGTTCGCTCAGGTCCCGCAGAGTGCACAGAACCAGGGGTCGGCCTGTGACCTCCATGGGAAAGGCGGCGAGCTCGGCCGGCGTCACCTCACCGTCGGGTCGGCGCAGCCCGATCTGGCGAGGCCCTTCTTCCCCCCCCCGGAGGAGATTGCCGAGGGTCTCCTGGAGTTCGTGGCACACCAGCTCCTGGAGGTGCAGGCCGAGGAGTTCCTCGACGCTCCGGCCCGTGGCCCGGGAGAGGGCAGCGTTGGCCAGGAGGAGGCGGCCGTCCGGGTGGGCGATGCCGATGCCGTCGCCGGTCTGCTCCAGGATCGCCCGGGCCAAGGCCTCGTCCCGGAGGCGCAGGATGGCGGCAGCCGCCTGGGCGGCGCAGACCCGGAGGAAGGCCGTGGTGGGCGGGCCATTGGGCGTCTCCGAGCTGGGAATCACCAGCAGCCCGCCCTGGATCGGCGCGCCGACGGTCCCCAAGGGCACGGCCAGCACGCCCGCAGCCTCCAGGTGCCGCATCAGTGGATCCTCGGCCAATCCCGGCGAGGCCTGGCGCTCCATGATCTCCTCCCCGTGCTCCAGGCGCGCCACCAGGGGGCTATCGCCGAGGACACTGGCGAGGCACACAGCCTCCGGCCAGCAGGCCAGGAGGGTGATGGCATCCCCGGGTTGGCTGGCGGCCAGCAGCAGCACGATCCGGGCCTGGAGGAGGACGCCGAGATCCTGCACCAGCCGCTCGGCGTGGGCCAGGTCCTCCACCCGAGCAAGATCCCGGATCAGGTCCAGCGCCCGAGCCAGGTCCAGCTCGGGAGGGGGGGGGAGGCGGGGATCAGCCAAGGGAGGCCTCCGCGCCGACGCCACGGAGGGCGCGAATGGCCTCGCCAAGGTCGGGGGAACGGAACACGAAGGTGCCGGCCACCAGGACGCTGGCGCCGGCGTCCCGGCAGGCAGCGGCGTTCTCCGCCGTCACACCTCCGTCCACCTCCACGTCGCCGTCGTAGCCCCAGTCCCGGAGCTGGCGGACCTTCTCCAGGACCTCGGGCTGGAAGCGCTGGCCACCGAAGCCAGGGAAGACGGACATGACCAGGACCAGGTCCACCCGGTCCAGAAAGGGGCGCAGGGGCTCCACCGGCCGGTCCGGGTTCACGGCGATCCCGACCTTGCGGCCGGTGCCCCGGAAGGCGTCCAGGGTGCGCGCCAGGTCCGGCGTCGCCTCCAGGTGGAAGGTGAGGATGTCGGCTCCCGCCTCGGCGTAGTGCTCGGCCCAGGCAGCCGGCTCCTCGATCATGAGGTGCACGTCCAGGGGTCGGGTCGCGACCCGCTTCATGGCGGCCACCGCCGGCGGCCCAAGGGTGAGATTGGGCACGAAGTGGCCGTCCATGACGTCCACGTGGTGCCAGTCTGCCCCGGCCTCCTCCACGCGCCGGATCTCTTCGCCGAGGCGGGCGAAGTCCGCCGCCAGGAGGGAGGGCGCGATCCGGATGGGGTGCGCCATGCGGTGCATCCTAGCCCGGCCGGGCCGGCCTGGTGGCATGCAATTCCGCGCTGCCGTTCGGGCGCGGAACCTCCCCCGGGCTGCCGGGTTGCCCCTGGACCCCCCGGAGGCGACATCCCAGAACCCGCCCGCCGCAATGCTCCTCCACGCCCTTCTCCTGTTCCTGCCCTCTCCCCAGGCCACTTCCGACTCCGTCCACGAGGTGGAGGCCCTGGCCGACGGCAGCATCCTGGTCGCCGCCGGCGGCGATCGGACGGCCATTCCCCGGGGCATCGTCTTCCGCATCGCCCGGGACGGCACCCTGTTGCACGCCTGGCAGGCACCCACCCTCTGGACGCACAGCGCCGCGCCCACCTCCGGCGGCGCCGTGCTCGTGACCGACACCGACAACGACCGGCTGCTCGAGATCGCCGCCGATGGCACCGTCCTCTGGGACAGCGACGCGGTGGCGCCCTTCTCCGACGGCTCGCGCCTGCGCTACCCCAACGACGCCGAGGTCCTGCCCGACGGCACCTTCCTGGTCTCGGATCGGGACAACCACCGGGTCCTGCAGATCGACCGGAGCGGCACGGTGCTCTGGCAGTACGGGGTCACCGGCGTCCCCGGGAGCGGGCCGGGCCACCTCCGCGGCCCCCACAACCCGGAGCGCCTGCCCTCCGGCAACACCCTCATCGCCGATTCGGGGAACGACCGGGTCCTGGAGGTGGATCCCGCCGGCGCCGTGGTCTGGTCCTGGTCCGGGGGCGGCGCCGGCGGACTCGCCTGGCCCCGGGACGCCGACCTCATATCCACGGGCGAGATCTTGATCACGGACAGCCGCAACGACCGGCTCCTGGTGGTGGATCGGGGGGGCAGCGTGCGCCTGGACATCCCGGTGCGCAGCCTGCCCTACGATGCCGACGAGCTGCCGGGTGGCACCTTCCTCGTCGGGGGGGGGAGTGCCTACGAGGTGGACAGTACCGGCGCGGTCCTCTGGGAGTGGCCGGACCAGAGGCCGCCCGTCGTGCGTTCCCTGGCGGTCCACAACCCGAGCACCGGCGTGGACCTGGCGGTCGTCGTGCACCTTCCCGCCGACGCCTCGGCCGCCGATCCCCGGCCGGCCATCGTCCACGTTCCGGGCGGCAGCGGCGCGGGGGGGGGATTCTACGCCGACAGCGAGGACTGGGCGCGGGCCGGGTGGATCGGCGTGCACTTCGACCCGGACGGCCGGGGAGCGAGCACCAACGGCGGTGCCTACACCGTCGAGGACTACGACGGCTTCCTGCAGCAGGACGGCCTGCACGAGGTCCTCCGGGCCGTCGCCGCCCTGCCCGAGGTGGATCCCGGCCGCCTGGTGGTGTACTCCTTCTCCTACGGCATCACCATGGCCTCCGGAGCCCTGGCCCGCTATCCGGACGATCCGCCGGTGGCGGTCCTGGTCGACTGGGAGGGCCCGGCCAGCCGGGCCGAGACGGCGGCGGTGAACGGCGGCCACGTGCCCGTGGATCCCGGCGACGACCTCTTCTGGAGCGAGCGGGAGGCCATCACCTTCCTGCCCGGGGTGCGGAGCGTCTACCTGCGCCTGCAGAGCGCCGTGGACCACCATCCGCCCCACCCGGGCAACTTCCACGCCATCGACCTGGCCGATGCCGCCCTCCGGCCCTTCTTCGGAGGGGGAGGTGCGTCGCCCTGGGTGCTGGTGGGGGGGGAGCTGGACAATCCCCAGGACCGCTCCTGGACCCTGGCCGACCCGCCCGCCTGGATCCCCGAGGACCTGGACGAGGACCCCTACATGGCCTTCCGGGTGCAGCGGGAGCTGACGCGGATCCTCTTCGGGCCGCTGCTGGACGTGGGGGGGGCCCTGACGCCTGGGGGCACGGCCCTGGTGGACCTGGACGGCGGCTCCGGCCGGGCCGGCCGCGGCTTCCAGGTGGCGGCCAGCGCCGCCTACGGGCCCCTGGCCCGCCCGGGGGGCGGCTGGCTGGACCTGGCGGCCGGCGGCGTCCTGGCCCGGACCCTGAGCACCGGGACCCTCGACGCCGCCGGGCGGGCCTTC
The DNA here is from genome assembly GCA_964389745.1 of uncultured Planctomycetales bacterium. Lineage (GTDB taxonomy): Bacteria > Planctomycetota > UBA1135 > UBA1135 > UBA1135 > CAYMFV01. Next base: position 7,673 of record CAYMFV010000063.1, read on the forward strand.
CTGGCCTGGGCCATCCCGCCGGCCCCGGGCCTTGCCGGGCGGGACTTCCTGGCCCAGGCCGTGGTCCTGGAGGCCGAGCTGCCGGTGCCGACCGCCGCCACCCCGCCCCAGGTGATTCCGATCCGCTGATAGGCTGGAACCGGCGGCATGGCCGCCGCCGGTTCTCCGATGCGCCTCCTCCTACGACGGCGTCGTCACCCGCTCGGTGGTCATGGAGCCGGCCGGCTACGACGGCACGCCACGGCCGCTGCTCGTCACCCTGCACGGCATGGGAGGGGATGCGTGGGATGGCATCGCCGGCTTCGATCGCGCCGGCAATCGCCGGGGCTGGCTGGTCGCCTCGCCGGACACCCACGGGGAGAACGATCCCACCGGCGCCAACTCCCTGGCGGCCCGGGCTGCCCAGCACGACGTCCTCGACCTGGTGGACTACTGCGCCGCCCACTGGGCCGTGGACCCCGATCGCGTCTACCTGACCGGCGGCTCCATGGGCGGCATGGCGACGACCATCATCGCCGCCAGGTACGCCGACCGCTTCGCGGCGGCCGTGGAATGGTTCGGGCCGGCGGACCTGTTCGTCGCCTGGGACGAGCTGTGGTGGGGGAGCTTCCGGGCCAACATGGTCTCCGAGATCGGCGGCGATCCCGGCCAGGAGCCGTGGGAGTACACCCGGCGCTCGCCGATCCACGACGCGCCCAACCTCCGCCACCTGCCCTTCGCCATCGGCCAGGGCCGGCTCGACTTCGTGGTCCTGCCCCACCACTCCCGGGACCTGGACCGGGCGATCCGCCGCTGGCAGCCGGACGCCTACGGGGGCATCTACTGGAACTGGGGCGCCCATTTCCTCTTCCCCGGGGACTACGAGCGGACCCTGGCCTTCCTCGCGGGCCACGTCCGGCAGGGTGACCCGCCCGACGTGCTCCTGCGCAGCGACGAGGACCAGGCCCTCTGGTGGGTCGCGGTCCGGGGAGCCGTGCCGGATCGCTGGCGCAGCCTTGCCGCCTGGCCGGAACCGGGGGCCAACCGCCTCGTCCTGGTGGCGGAGAACGTCCGGGAGGCCGCGGTGGAGGTCGGCCGGGCCGGCCTCGACCGCCATTCTCCCTTGGAGGTGACCTGGTACGCGGACGTGGACGGCGGCTTCGTCCTCGCCGGCCTGGATCCGGCGCTCGGCTACACTGTGGAGCGGGGCGGGATGCCCTGGCCGAGGTGGTCCTGGGATCCCGTCCGTGGCCTGCTGCGGGTCGATGTCGCCGCTGCCCGTACCGGGCCGCCACCTTTCGTGATCCGCTGACCGCCACCGAATCCCATGCACGTGCCGCCCCTTCTCGACTGGGTCGTCCAGCAGTTCCAGGCATCGCCGGTCCCGACCGTGGTCGTCGGCCTGGTGGTCCTGGCCGTGGCCCTGTGGATCCTCCGGCAGTCCATCAAGATCCTCCTGGTTCTCATCGGCCTGGCCGTCCTGGCGGTCCTGGCCTCCTACTTCTTCCGGGGCGAGGAGGAGACGAACAAGGTCCTCAAGGACCTGGGCCGGAAGGTGACGAAGCAGGAGCAGCCGGCAGACGCCCCGGGCCCGGACGGCGGACAGCGCTGAAAGCAGGCCCGCGGCTTCCCCAATGGAGGTCGGACTGGAGTGACATCATGGAAAGCAAGCCTGGCATCGGCATCATCATCCTCCTCCTGGCCCTTCTGCTCCTCTTCCTGTTCCTGCTACCCTGACCTGGCCGGCCCGGGCATGCAGAGGCCCCGCATCGGTTTCTTCTCCGGCTACGACCCCCGGCCCTGGGTCATGGCCGAGCACGCTCGCAAGGACCTGGGCGTGGTCCAGGACCTCTTTCGCCGCCTCGAGGCCACCGGGCGCTACGAGCTGGTCTGGCCCGGCCGCCGCCGCCGGGGCCACGACCGGCTGGTCCACACGACCGCCCTGGCCCGGGCCACCGCCGAGGCCTTCGCCGAGGCCGGGGTGGACGTGGTCCTGAACGTCCACCCGACCTGGACCTTCCCCCAGTTGAGCCAGCAGGTCCTCACCTCCTATGCCCGCCTGCTGGCGGCCCGGGACCCCGGGGCGAAGCCCCGCCTGGTCCTGGCCTCCATCCAGGACACGACGGTGCCCGGCATGGTCTCGGGGATGGCCACGGCGGGCGCCTTCACCGGCATCGGCCAGTCCTTCCGCCACGTGTACGGCGACTTCGGGGACCCGTCCTTCCTGGCCGAGCTCCAGGCCGCCCTCGACCTGGGCGCGGCCCGGGCCCGGGCGGCGGCCCGGGTGCGGGAGGTCGTCCAGGGCCTGCACCGGCTGCACGCCCTGGAGTTCGGCTCCTTCAGCCTGCAGATGCCCACCACCCGCATCGACCAGGAGGAGCTGGCCCGGCGCTTCGGCATCACCAGCGAGAGCCTGGACCAGCAGGTCTTCCTGGACCGGGCCTTCGCCATGTTCCGCTGGCGGGGGGCGCCGGGCCGGAGCCCGGTCCGGGAGATCCTCGACCCGCGGGTGGCCCGGGCGGTGGAGCGGAACTACGACCGGCACCCGGAGCGCTTCGGCGTCCTGCCGGGCCGGGAGGTGAGCCGGGACAAGTACGCCCTCCAGGTGGCCATGTACTACGCGGTGGCGGACCTGGTCCGGGAGAAGGGCGCCGGGGCGGTGACCATCAAGTGCCAGGACGAGTGCAGCGGCGTCTACGCCACCTGCTGCATCGCCACCTCCTTCCTCGGCAACGACACCGACCCGGCCGGGCGGCGCAAGGCCATCGTCCCCACCTCCTGCGAGACCGACCTGCCGACCCTCTACACCCAGGTGCTCCTCAAGGAGCTCTCGGGCGAGCCCAGCGGCTTCGGGGACTTCCGCTACGTGCAGACCGGCGAGGACGGCCGGACGCTGCTGGCCATCGTCAACTGCGGCCAGCACCCGGTGTGGTTCGCCGGCCGGAGGGGCGAGTCCCTGCGCCGGCGGGAGGCCCAGGTGGACCATCCCGGCCAGGAGCACTTCTACCACGCGGGGGGGGCGGCGGTGCGCATGCGGACCGCCGGCGGCCAGCGCCTGACGGTGGCCCGGCTCGGGCTGGAGAACGGCCGCCTGCACCTGGTGGCCTGCCCGCTCGACACCGTGGACGTGCCGCCGGAGCGGCACCGGGCCTACAACGAGGCCTGGCCCATCCTCGAGGGCCACGTCCCGGTGCCCGACACGGTCCTGGGCCGGAAGTGGCCGAGCAACCACCTGGGCTTCGTCTACGGCGACTGGATCCCGCACCTCGTCGAGCTGGCCGAGCGCCTGGATCTCGGCTACACCATCTGGGACGAGGCCGGCCGGGAGCACTGGCGGGCCTCCTGACGCTGTCGGGTCCATGGAGCCTCCCGCCCTCCCCCCCCCCGGACGCCTTCCGCTTCCGCCTGCGCACCCGCACGCGCTGGTCCGACGAGGACGCGATGCAGGTGCTGAACAACGCCGTCTACCTGACCCTCCTCGAGGAGGCCCGCTGGGGCTACTTCCACCAGCTCGGCCTGGTGGGGGAGGAGCAGTGGGACTTCCCCTTCGTCCTGGCCCAGACGAACATCCGCTTCCTGCACCCGGGCCGGGGCGAGCGGGACGTGGAGGTGGCGCTGGCGACGACCCGTCTTGGCCGCAGCTCCTTCGTCCAGGCCTACCGCATCGCCGAGGCGGCCGGCGGCGTGGTCTGGGCCGA
>CAYMFV010000064.1:0-11233 GCA_964389745.1 uncultured Planctomycetales bacterium
GCCCTGCGGGAGGACCTGCCCCTCGACCGGGACTTCCCGGTGGCGTGGCGGTTCGGCGGCTGACCGAGGGGCTCTCGGCCGTGGCTAGGGCAGACAGTAGCCCCGCAGCTCCACCCAGTCGATGGCGAGCTGACCGTAGGGGCAGAAGGAGGCCCAGGAAGCGCCCGGCGCCTCGAAGCGCAGCTGCAGGCTGCCGCCCTGGGTTCCTCCGGAGCCGCCCGCGCCGAGGCCGCGAAACCCCGAGCGCATCGCGTTTCCTCCGGCCCGGTTTACTACAGCCCCCACGTCGGATCCGCCAGACTGCAGACATGCCGGAAGGTCGAACTCGGACACGACCCAGTTCTCGTCCGGGAACTGGTCCAGGTAGGAGCCGACGAGCACCTCCTTGCCCGTGTTCGGATTGAGGACGTACAGGGAGAAGCTGTCGTCGGCGTAGCCGTCCAGGTGACGTACGACCACCCGCACCGGGGCGGTCGACGCCGGGTAGTCGAGGGTGACGGTGCCGGAACGGGGGTCCGGGTCGCCGTACTCACAGAAGAGGTCGCCGTCGTAGTCGCTGGCCCAGACGACCCGCGCCAGGTTGTCACCGCTGGTCCCTGCTCCATACCCGCCATTCGCCAGGTCGCCCCACGTGCCCGGATGGGTCAGCGGCTCCGGCGGACCCCATCCGTAGAGCGCATCGGCCCCGATCTCGAGGAAGTCGATCCGTCGGTCCGGCGGGCCGGGCCGGACGCGAAGGACCGCCTCGGGGTTGAGGACAAAGGCCGCAACCTGGAAACCGATGGCGCTGAACTCCGTCCGATCGTAGCTGTTGATGGAGGTGGCGACCCCTTCGCTCCCCTGCGTGTGCGGCAGCGGGTTGTCCTCGATGTTCCACGGGATGGCATTCCCGAAGCAGAGGTACAGGTCCTGGCGGGCGCCCGGAGCAAGCTCCACCCACTCCGACTGCCAGAAGGTGTCGTTGGCCGGGTTGTTTGGCGGTGTCCCACTGGGCCCGGTGAAGCCTGTGTTCAGGAACAGGCTCACCATGACGGGCTGGTCGTCCAGGTTCTCGACATTCAGCGAATAGCCTGTGAAGTTGCTGAAGTCCCCGTTCCCGTGGCTCGGCAGGATCTGCCCGTACACGGTGTCGACGGGGTAGTCGTCCTTGACCCCGGTGGAACTCGCCTGCAGCGCCAGGAAGGTGAAGTCCACCCCGTCGCCGGGACCGTCCGCACGCAAGATGGGGCCGCCCCAGGCGGAGGAGGCAAACTCCGGGTCGAGCAGCTTGCTCTCGGGGATCGTGAAGTCCTGGCCCCACGCTGGCGAGGCAGCCAGGAAGCCCGACACGAGGATGGCGCCCGGAAACCGGGCGAGCAGACATCTGCAGGCATGGCGCATGACGGACATCTCCATGGCTGAATCGAGGGTTGGCCGTGCGGCGCCCCGTGCGGCCCGTGCAGGCCTTGCAAAAACCGTTCCAGGCCTCGCCGTCGCTAGAGCCCGTTCATCTTCCCTGCCTCGGCCGCGACGATCGCAACCGTCGAGGCGTGAGCGGGGTAGTAGACACCGAAGCCGTCGTAGTCCGGGTAGTTGTCGTGGTAGAGAATCCACAAGCAAGATCCCCCCGCCGCTCCTCCGGTCGAGGCCGACCTGTAGATCGCGTCGTACCAGGACTGGAAGTAGAGGTCCCGCTCTGCCAGGGGCTGGGACTTGCCGAACTCGCCGACGATGACGGGCTTGCCCAGTTGGCTCGCGGCGTCACCGGCGTGATCGTCGATCCACTGCACGGTCTGCGCCAGGTCGAGCTGCCAGTGGTCCGGCCACACGTGCAGGGAGGCAAAGTCCACGGTCCCGGGGAGGTGATTGCGCACGAAGTCCGTCCCCTGAGACGCCATCCACCCGTGCGGATTCGGCCGCGGACCCGACGCACCATAGAACCCTTCCGACCCGGTACCGACCAGGTGCTGCGGGTCCAGAGCCTTGATGTGGGCTGACATCGTCTCTATCCAGTCCTGCAGCACATCGCCGCTCGGGTCGCTCGTGCATCGTGCTTCGTTCGCCAGCTCCCACGCGAAGATCGTCGGGTCTTCGCTGTAGCGCACGCCGGTGAACGTATTGACGCGCGCCAGGACGGCCGCAGCATGGTCCTGATACCAGGTCCGACACATGGCATCCGTATAGAAGTCGTCGTGGCTGGACGCGGTCGGACTCCAGGCGACGTACTGGTTCATGCCGCCATAGTCATCCCAGTTGTTGACCAGGGGCAGAAGGACACGCAGGCCACGACGGCCTGCCTGCCAGATGACGTAGTCCAGGCCCTGGAAGACGTACTCCTGGTAGGTACCCGGCGCCGTCTGGAGCGCATTCCATTGCGTGGCACCATCATTGAAAGCCCAGGTGCGCACGACCCGCAGGCCCATGGCCGCCGCCTCGCCCAGCACCTCGTCCACATGCCCCCGAAGCGCCGGGTCCGCCGCGTGGACCATGAGGTAGTAGCAGTTGGTCCCAGCAAAGAAGAAGCTGCGCCCGCCAGCCGAGAACCCGGTCCCCTGGCGCTCGACGAAGACCGCTGGCAGACACGGGCGCCCGGACGCCGGGGGTGACACGGGCGCCTGGGCCGCTGGCGCGCCGCAGCAGACCAGCATGGATAACACCAGGAACGCAATGACTCCGGAGGTCTTCTCCATGGAAGCAATCACCGTGGTTATGGATCGGACCGGGACGCTTTGGATGCCCTGGATGGCCCGGAGGCGGGGTTGCACCGTCAACCCCCGAGGCAGCACGTACTTGCGTGCTGGGATACACCACCAGCGTCCCCGGCCTGTCCGCCCTCTCCCGCTAGAAGGAATTTGACCGGCTCCGGGGCCTGTGCTAGCCTCGCAAATCCATTCAGGTTGGCGCTGTCTCGTTGACTTGGTCCTTCTCCGCACTTCAGTCTTCTTCTACGCCGGTGGTCATGGCCTTTTCCCCCTTGACCGACGCCTCTTTCCTCCCTGCAAGATCCACGCCAGACGCAGCAACTGGGCCCTCACCTGTCCGTCCCGGGAAGTGGCGGTCCTCATCGTACCTGCTTGTGGGGCAGGATCCGGCTTTCCTGCGCGCATACCATGACCTCGAGGTTGCCGCGACCGTACGCTCCTCGGTCGTCCTCGAGGGTGAGACCGGAACAGGCAAGGAGCAGTTCGCCCGTGCCCTGCACGCCATGAGCAGGCGGAGCGAACAGCCCTTCGTGCCGGTTCATTGCGGTTCCCTGGCCGAGAGTCTCTTGCAGAGCGAGCTCTTCGGTCACGAGCGAGGCGCGTTCACTGGTGCTCTACGCCAGAAGCCGGGCCGCATCGAGCAGGCCAACCATGGCACGCTCTTTCTCGATGAAGTCGGCGATCTCAGCCCGGCTATGCAGGTTGCCTTGTTGCGGGTTCTCGAGGAACGCTGCTTCGAGCGCGTTGGTGGCACTGCGCCCAGGGAGGTCGATCTGCGCGTGGTCAGCGCGGCCCAGCGAGATCTCGCATCCCTCGTCAGCCAGGGGCTCTTCCGGGAGGACCTCTTCTTCCGCCTGTGCGTGATCACCATCTATCTGCCACCGCTACGTGATAGGCCTATGGACATCCTGCCGCTCGCTCACCACTTCCTGGCCGCGCAGGCGAAGGCCCTGGGCAAGACCATCCGCGGCTTCAGCCGGGACGCGGAGCGCGTCATGCTGAGCTACTCCTGGCCGGGGAACATCCGCGAGCTCCGCAACGCCATCGAGCATGCCTTGGCCTTCGCCGAAGATTGCTGGCTCCGTCCCCAGGACTTTCCGGCGCGGATTCGCGGAGAGCGTGGCCGTTCGCCGGTACCGCCTGGTCTCTCCTGGAAGGAGGCGCAGATCGCAATCCTTCGCCGGGCACTGGTGCGTCATGCCGGCAACCGGCACGCCGTGGCCAGGGAGCTGCAGATCGACCGCGGCACTCTCTACTCGATGATTCGACGCTGGAGGCTCGAAGACGTGGGACGCGAAAGCCTGGTTTCGAGCTGCAGTGCGGGCGTGAACGGGTTGGCTCCACAACCCCCGTCCTAGAGAGCCCGACGCAGCAGAGGCCCTGCACTGGCGCTGAGACGCCTCTGGACGCCGCGCCATGGCGCCGGTCGAGCAGCAGTCCAGCCCGGCATGCTACTTGCATGTCACGCCGCAGGCCCCGCCCCCGTGGGCGGAAGCAGGCTCTTGCTTCATCTACGGTCACTTTCCGGGAGACCCAAATGCGCATGTTGCTCATCCCTTTGGTCGCTGCGCTGGCCGCACCGACCCTCGCCGCCCACCAGTGGGACATCCAGGGCGGAGGCGGCGGCACGACGGAAGTCATGACAGTGGAGCTGACGGTCGCTGGCTACACGCAGGTCATCTGGCAGGACTCCAGCATCGACTTCGCCTCGGATGTCTACGATGCCGGGACAGGTGACTACATCCGTCACAAGGATGATGGCCTGACCGGCCAGTACGTGACCCTCGGCTCCGACCCGCGCGATGGCATGGACAAGGCCTCCGGGGACGCCTGGACTGATCACTACTACGAGTCTCGCGACGGCGCATGGCTGTGGCTCGACACCAACACCGACGTCACGATGACCGTGGTCTCGGGCGGGAACCTTACCAACGGCAGTCATGAGATTCCCACCTGGTTCACGCTGGCGGGTTCGGGGGACTGGTTTACCGGCTTCCTCCTGGGCAACGCCTGGCAGAACGACGGCAACATCCCGGGCGATGGTGCCGGCAGCTACGCCGCCGACGTGGACGGCGGTTCTCCGGACGGTGTCATGGAGCTCGGCGGGACGCCGTTCTGGCCTGTGCAGTACTCCTTCCCGATGGCCGGTGCCATCACCACCTGGACGCTGAGCCTGCCCGGTCACTCCAAGGGCAACCTCAAGTTCCTGGGTCGCATCAAGCGCGAGGGCATGAACGATCCGGCGGGGACCTATACGAGCACCCTGACCGTCACGTTCTCGCTGTAGTCGCTTCTCTGGCGCTGCGTCGTGTCCGGGAGGCACAGTGCCTCCCGGACGCTTGTGGCGTCCTGTGCAATCTCGGAACCCACGGTGCTCACCCCTTTCCTCCTGCTTGCCTCCTGCCTGGCGATCCCCAGCTCTCCGGGCCTTGGTCAGGAACCGCGCAACGCCTCGAGCTTCGCGGTAGGTCCCATGCGCATCCGCGTCCAGGGCACGCCAGGAAGCGAGCGGCAGGGCACCTACCGCATCGTCACGCAGAACACTGGCGGGCCCACCGCCTTCCATCTCCAGGTCCTCGATCTTGGCCAGCTCGAAGGTGGCTTGGTGCGGGCCGTCCCGGTGGCCCAGGGAGCTCGCTCCTGCGCCAGCTGGCTGCAGGTGGACGAGCTTCTCCTGGTGCCGGCCAACGGTCGGGTCGACGTCCCCCTGCGCCTGAGCTTCCCACAGGACGCCCGTGGTTCCTACTTCGCCATGGTGTCCACCCGCCTGGACACCGGCGAGAGGCCGGAGGGGGTGGTCGTCTCGGTGCAGCCCACGGTGGACGTGATCGTCGAGGCTGTCGTGCCCGGCACGGCGCCGGCGCATGTCGATGTCACGTCCCTGACCTCTCTACGACGCACCGGCGGCACTACAGTCCTGGAGGCCGCGCTCTCCAACCGGGGCCTCTGGACCTCGACCGTCGAGGGGGACCTGCTGCTCTATCCCAAGACTGGCGGCTTCCCGATCCGCGCCAGCCTGCCCACACGCCGAGGCGGCCAGCCGCTCGAGGTGTTCCCCGGCCTGTCCTTCAGCCTGCGGGTGCCGATCCCGGACGCCATGCTACCCGGCGAGTACCGCGCCGTCGCACGCCTGATCCTGAACGGCCGCTGGCGCACCCACAACGAGTTCACGCTGACCCTGGACGAGACCGGCGGCGGCGCTCGTCTCCTCCGCAACGAGGAATTCGATGTCGCCCTTCGTGTCGAGCCGCACGTGATCGAGCTGCCGTTGCCACCCGGTGCTCTGCGCACCGTGCCGATCCGCCTCTACTCGCAGGATCCGCGTCCCGTTGACGTCCGTATCGAGGTGAGTGGCCTGCGTATCGAGACCAACGGCCTGCCGACCTTCCTCGACGAGGCGGTCGAGCAGCAGGACTGGGTCGTGGTGCGGCCCACGGCGCTCCGTCTCCCCCCCGGGCGCATGATGACCCTGCGAACATCGATCCGGATCCCACGCGACGCGGAGGCCGGCCCCTACCTGGGCCGGGCCATCCGCATCCGCGGCTCGGCGGAATCCACCGCCACGGAGTGGAGTTCGGTCGGGGAGATGATCGTCCTGATCGTCGCTGTCCCGCCCGGTGCCAAGGCACCGCAACTGGAGCTGGATCCCATCGAGCTGCTTCGCTCCACGCCACGGTCGAACCCGTCCACCGCCCTGGTCCACGTACACAACACGGGGGGTCGCCTGGCTCGCCTGGAGGGGCTGATCGAACTGCTTCGCGCCAGCGGGGAGCCCGCAGCCAGCATGCAACTCGGGGGCGCGAGGCCCGAGTACCTGCTGCCTGGAGGCACCCGCATCTTTCGCTTCTCCATCCCCAACCTCGACGAAGGAGAGTTCATCGTCCGCGCATCCCTGAAACATGATTCCCAAGCCCCGCCGACTACTGTCTCCGCGCTCTTCACGTCGAGTTCCTCGATGCCCGTGGGCCTGGACGACTGAAGCCGCGTCCCTCCTGGTCCTCCTGGCCGCAAGCGCCTGTGCGGCTCCTCAGGTGCAGGATGGGGCCCTGGCAGCGGACCCGGTCTCCGGCTTGCTGCATCAGGCACAGGCCAGTTTCGAGGAGGGCGACTACACCTTCGCAGCCAGCGTGCTGCAGGCACTGGGGCTGCGCGGCCAGGCCTACGACCGCATGGATGAAGTGCTGTACTGGCTGGGGAAGACTCGTGCGGCCCAGGGGGACTGGCCGCGGGCCGAGCGCTGCTTCACGCTCCTCAAGCACTACTATCCGCGCAGCCCGCTGCGCTTCAGCGACTTCGAGCTGGTGCTGGCGCAAGCCCGCCAGCACGTGGAGGACCTGGCGGCCACAGCACCTGCCCCGGAGGGGGAGCCCGTGGTGGCACAGGAAGTGCACGATGGCCCTCTGGTGAACAACGTCTTCATGCAGACGGATCTGCGCCAGGCGCTCGCCGACATCAGCGCCCAGACCGGTGTCCGCATTCTCACCGATCCGCTGGTTCAGGGCCTCGTCACCGCGGACTTCACCGATACGCCCCTGAGCACAGCTCTGGATGAGCTCGCCCTGCCGCTCGGCTTCTCCGCTCGTCGCTTTCCAAATCACTACCTGATCGGCAAGCCAAGTGAGGACGGTCCGTCCTTCCTGGCCCTCACCGAGACCGTGCGCTACCAGCCGGAGTTTCTCGACGCCAAGCTCCTCCTTGAGCTGCTGCCGGCGGCGCTGCGGCAGGTCATCCGCGTTGACGAGAAGGCCAATGCGATCGCCGTGACTGCCACCCCGGAGGTCCACGCACGTTTCGCCCAGGATCTGAAGATTCTGGACCAGCCCAGGCCCCAGGTCCTGCTGGAAGCCCTGGTCGTCGAGATGGACCGCGAGACCAGCCGCGCACTGGGAATCGAGTGGAGCGCCATCGAGTCGCGCGGCTACTCCACCCTCGAGGTCGTGCGCATCCCGCCGATGACGAGCTTCGATCCCTCATTCCAGCTCGACCTGATCCACGATGCCCTGAACACCGATATCCGCACGACGCTCCGCGCACTGGACGCCCAGGGCCTGGTCCGCGTCCGCGCCAACCCAAGCGTGGCGACCTTGAGCGGTGAGGAGGCCACCATCCGCATCGGTCGCGAGGAGTTCTTCTCGCTGCTCCAGGGCTCCGCAGCCTTCCCCTACATCACGCTCGAGAAGATCCCCACCGGGATCACATTGAGGATCACGCCGTCGGTTGGCTCCTCTCACCGCATCACGGCCGAGATCCACGCGGAGGTGAGCGATGTGACCGGGACCGGCGTGTCCAACCTCCCCATCACCAGCGTGCGGACCGTGGACACTCGGCTTCGAGTCGGCAGCGGCGAGACCATCGTGGTCGGCGGCATGGTGCTCGAGAGCGAGCGCCGGGAGCACCAGGAGGTCCCGGGGCTCGGCCAGATTCCGCTCCTGGGCGCACTGTTCTCCGAAGATTCTCGGCGCACCCAGCAGACCGAGGTTACAGTCTTCATCACGCCGTATATCCTGATCGACCCGGAGACCTTCCTGACCCTGTGACTCAATGAGTACTCGCCCGTGTGCCAGGGGAAAAGCCGGCGCCGGCCTGCGTCTGCCCGCGTTCCTGTTCCTTGGCCTTTTCCCGTGGGTGCAGGGGCCTGGAGGCACGGGACACCCCGGGCGCGGCGGAGCAGGCGATGACACAAAGAGGCCCGGCCAGCCGTCCTTCGCCGCCGCCGTGGAGGCTGCTGCGCGCGGGGAGCAGCCCACCTGGATCGCCACCGCGGTGCTGCCGCGGCGCCTGGAGCTGCGGCCGCTTCCCAACCCCGGCAATGGTCGTGCCGCCTTCCTGGCCTCGGCAGGCACCCTCGACGTCCAGGTGATTGCCGCGGTTCCCGAGTGGAGTCTCGACGTGCGCATCCTGGAGGTGCGCGGGCCCGCCGGCGTAACCTTGCCTCCGGATCGCTTTCGCGTGACGATTGCCGTGGAGCCCGGCCAGGGCGGCCGCTCTGGCACGAGCCCGCGCACGACGGGGCGCCTGGGCCTGGCTCCCGGAAAGAAGCCGCCGCCCGTCGCGGGCAGGGCCTTCCCTGGTGGGACGCTTGCCACCCTGCGATCGCCTGGCCGGCCCCGCTCCGTCTCACGCGGCCACCTGCAGATCGAGGTCCGACCCAGGTGGACGGATCTCCCCGGCCGCTACGAAGCCCGCCTGGCGCTCCAGGCGCTACCGCCGGGCCTGATCGGCGGTGGCCGGAGCGTGCCCACCGCGCGCTTCCTGCCGTCCGTGCCGCCAGAGGTAGTGCAGCTGACCTTCAGCGTCCAGCCCTTCATCGCGCTGACCATCCCTACACACCGGCTCGAGTTCTACGCCGGTCCGCTCGAAGAGGAAGTCCAGGCCACCGTGGACTTCCAGGTCACGACCAATGCCCGGTTGTGGTTCGTGGACTGTGAGGCCGGACTCTTGAGCGGCACGGCCGGCGACATCCAGGCGGATGAACGCATCACCTGGGAGCGGCTCGCCCCGGATGGCCGGCCGCTCGCCTCGGGCCGCCTGTCCGTGGACTCCACCGTGGTGACCGGGACCGCCCCGGGCATCGACGTTCCCATCCGCCTCCGTTTCCGCCTCGAGACGCGGCGAGGAGATCTCGCCGGCACCTACCGTGGTGACCTCCGGCTACACGCCGGCATGGACCACTGAACGGCCTGCTTGCGACAGCTCTACGGCAGCAGGGTGTACCGCCAGTGGTTGAAGATGGTGTTCTTGGTGGAGGAGCCATCCACAGAAATGGCGTTGGCCATGGCCCCCGTGCTGAAGCGGCAGTAGGACACTTCGGCCGTGGATCCGCTCACTGCCCGGATGCCGTAGCGGAGGGGATCCTCCACCGAGAAGTAGAGGTAGTCAGCGAACAGGTAGCTGTTGGTGGCATGGACGGCATCCCCGCCTGCAGCGTGCAGCTCGCCACGTTCGAGGCCCGCGTCGGGTACGTCGGTCAGGGTGACGATGCCGTTCGCCGCCTCCAGGTAGCTCATGCCCGACCACACGTGGCCGACGCCGTTGGCGACAATGGAGCGCCCCCCGGTCGCGGCGCCGTCGTACAGGACCAGCTCGGTTTCCAGGGTGGAGCTCGCCTGGACGTCCAGCGCCGTGCCCTGGCCGTCGACGAAGCTCTTGCCGCAGAAGATCAGGGTGAATGCGCCGATGGAAGCCTGGATGCCGTCACCCTGGGACTCGATGGCGACGAACTCCAGGTCGAGGGTCAGCGGTGAGCTCGACGCGAAGCCGCCCCCCGACATCCGGATCGCCGGGATGGCCTTACCGGTCTCGACCCGGCAGTGATCGAGCCACAGCATGGCGTCTGCGTTGCTGCCGCCGTACTCCACGGCGGCGACCTCCTCGCCGACCAGGGTCAGGTTGTACAGCTCCGCGTAGGAGAAGCTGGTTCCCCCCGACGGGCTGTAGCGGATGGTCGGTTGCATGACGCCGGGCTGGCCGACGATCCATGTCACATGGGGACCATCCTGCCCCACGATGGTGATCCCTGACGTCGGCAGCACGAAGTTGCCGGTGTAGGTGCCCGCGGCCAGCAGGATGGTCGTGCCACGGGTGCTGTCCTGCCGGCCGCAGAAGTCCAGCGCGTCCTGCAGGTCGTGGAAGCCCCGGCCAGCCGGCTGCACCACGACCGCGTACGACACCAATGTCGGATCGACAGAACGGCCCGGCAGGGTCCCGCGCAGGGCGTGCAGGCGGGCCTGGCGGGCAGCGCGCCGGCTGAGAGCGCTCGCGCCGCCTCTTTGCGTCGGCCCGCGCACGGAACTCTGGGCGTGTATGTCCTGCCTTCTCTGGGCAACGCCATCCGGGACGAGGACGACACTGAGCAGCGCTGCCACTCCCAGGGTAAAGAGCAGGTGGTCGGAGTACTTCACGGAGACACCTCCACATGGATGGACAAGGAGAGTCTCTTATCGTACTCCTTGATTCTCTGCCCGCCCGGCGTACCTCCAACCCATGCTCTTCCCTGAATCGATGCCAAATGGCATGCCCCCGCCTCCTGGGCGACCCCGGTCCCGTGGCGCTTCGACTATTCCCAAGGGAGCAGCGTGTGCCGCCAGTGGTGGAAGATCGTGTTCTTCATGGATGAGCGATCTACCGAGCCTGGATACCCCACGAAGCTCTGAGCGGGAGTTGCAAGGAGGCGCATGGCTTGCTATCCAGGGTGGGGTAAACGACCAATCCTGGGAGACAAGCACATGCGCCTCATGGGTGAAGCTACAACGTTCCGCCGTTCCCTGCAAGTCGAGGTCCGGGACGCGGCGGTTTCGCCGCACGGCGGGCTGGTCCTCCTCCGGGAGTTCGAGGAGCGCAGCGGCTTCCTGCGGGCGATTCTGGCGGGCCTGACCGACCTTCGTCGTGGCACGCACGTCGTGCACAGTCTGGCGGCGCTGCTGCGGCTGGCGATCTACCGTATCGCCCTTGGCCTTCCGGACATCCTGGACGCCGATCGCCTGCGCCACGACCCGGCTCTGCGCAGTTGCCTGGCGCCGGAGGCCCAGGACCGCCTGCCCGGGCCCCTGCCG
>CAYMFV010000065.1:0-11144 GCA_964389745.1 uncultured Planctomycetales bacterium
GGAAGCGAAGGCCCGGTTGCACGCGATCTGGATGGCGCCGACCCGGGCGGAGGCGCTACTGGCCTTCCAGGACTTCCCGGCGGTGCACTGGCGACACCTGCGTACCACGAACCCCATCGAGTCGACCTTCGCCTCGGTGCGGCTGCGCACCAGGAAGACCAAGGGCGCGGGCTCGCGGAAAGCGTGCCCGACCATGGTCTTTCAACTGACCCGATCAGCCGAGCGCCGCTGGCGCAGGCTGAATGGCGCCAAACACCTTGCGGGCGTCATTCGCGGCGCCCGCTTCCAGGACGGCATCAAGGTCGCCGCATGATCTCGAGCCACTCATCCACAACATTTGACAATCCCTCGCGAAGAGACTCCAGGTCGTCATGTTCCACTTCCCGCCCCCATGCTATGACCACGCCACTGGCTTCGGTCGGACTCATCGGCACTCCTTGCGACCGGCCCCATTCAGAACCCGGGTTCGACTTCCACCGCAATCTCCACCGCCCCCACGTCGGCCTCCCGGGCCAGGGCGAGGATGCGGGTGGCGAGGCCGTGGCGGGCCTGGCGGTCGCCGTGGAGACGAACCGCCGGGGCGCCGGCCAGCCGCTCCCGGAGGACGACCTCCCAGCCCTCCTCGGGCAGGGGTTCGCCGGCGACGGTGACCCGCCCGGTGGCGTCGAAGCGAACCACCAGGGGCTCCTCGCCGGCCCCCCCACCAGCGGCGGCCTCCACCTCGGGCAGGTCCACCTGGAGGCTGTCCGGGGCGGGCTCGCTGCTCGCCACCAGGAAGGCGAAGCAGGCCAGGACGGCGAAGATGACGTCCAGGAGGGGCACGATGTCCGGGCCCCGGCTGCTCCGGGCCGGCGGCGTGGCGGTGGCCCACGGGCCTCCCGGGGCTCCGGGCGGGAGGAGCTCAGGCATCCTCGCCCCCCCCCTGGCAGACAGCCAGGCGCTGGAGGTAGTCCCGGAGGGCGGCGCCGGCCGCGTCGGCCCGGGCCTCGAAGAAGTGCTGGGCGAGGAGGGCCGTGATGGCCAGAACCAGGCCCAGGACGGTGGTCACCAGGGCCTGGGCGACGCCGGTGGCCAGGGTCTGCTGGTCGAGGCCACCCGGGCCGCCGCCGTCCAGGCGGAAGCCCTGGATGATGCCCAGGACCGTTCCCAGGATGCCGATCAGGGGCGCCACCGTCACCACCGCCCCCAGGAGGCGCAGCTTGCCGTGCAGGCGCCGGAACTCCCGGCGGACGACGGCATCCAGGTCCAGGCCAGAGGTGCTGCCCCCGGTGGCCACCAGGAGGATGCGGCCGCCGGCGCTCCGGAGCGCCCGGCGCCGATCCCTGCGGTCGGGGGGCCGGCGGCGCCAGGCGGTCAGAGCCTCGGCGGGGTTCGGCCCCACCACCCGGGTGCCGCCCAGGGCGAAGAAGAAGCTCCGCTCCAGGACGGCGGCTGCGGCCAGAACGGAGAGGCCGAGAAGGGGCCAGAGCATCGGCCCGGCATGGGCCGCGAACCAGGCGAAGGTGTCCATCATCGCCCGGAGGGATGCAAGGGACGTGCCACCGGCAGGGCGGTCGCGAGCGCCACTTCTGGGAGCCCCCGCTCCCGGAGCGGCAGCCGGGCCTGCCGGCAGCCTGCCCCAGCCCGCGCCCGGAAGCTGGCACGAGACGTGCACGGACTCCCTTAGGATGGAAGTGCCGGCCTTCGTCCGCCGGCCTGCCTCTTGCACCGTTCTTCCCTGGGAATCTCCGATGAGCCCTCCCGATCCCCTGGCCGACCTGCCCACGCGCTGCCCCCAGGAGGGCATCCTCCGGGCCGGCCGCCGCCTCGGTCCCTACCTCCTGCTCCGGGAGCGGGGACGGGGTGGCATGGGTGCGGTCTGGGAGGCCCGAAACGAGCGGCTGGGGGTGGCCGTCGCCCTGAAGTTCCTCCTGGCGGGCCGGGTCCGGGTACCGGACCTCGCTCGGGAGGCCCGGACCCTCCTGGGCCTCACCCACCAGGGGATTGTCCGCCTCCACACCATCGAGGAGGAAGAGGGCCTGGTCTTCCTGGTCATGGAGTGGCTGGCCGGACCGGACCTGGTCCAGCTCCTGGGCCAGCGCCAGGAGGCCGGCTGCCGGGGCCTCCGGGCCGCAGAGGCCCTGTGGGTCCTGGAGCAGGTCGCCCCGGCCCTGGACCATGCCCACGCCGAGGGCGTCCTGCACTGCGACCTGAAGCCCGGCAACCTGGTCCTGACCGGGGATCCCGGGGAACCCCTCGGCCGTGCCGGCGAGGCTCTCAAGATCACCGACTTCGGCGTTGCCGCCACCCTCCGGGCAGGCGTCGCCCAGGGGGGGGGCGGGACGGCGGGGACGCCCGGCTTCCAGGCCCCGGAGGTGGCGGCCGGCGCGGCCCCCACCCGGCGGGCCGACGTCTACTCCCTGGCAGCCACGCTCTACTGCCTGGTGGCCGGACACCCGCCCCGGCGCGAGCCGGACGGCGGTTCCGTGGCCCCGCTCGGCTCCGGGGACCCGGCCCTGGACGCCGCCCTGGCGACCGGCCTGGCCTGGGACCCCTCCCGACGCCCGGAATCCGCCGGCCGTCTCCTGGAGCTGGCCTCGGGCCGGGCCGCCAGTCCGGCCCCGCTCGCCGGCCACGTGGTCCCCCCCCTCCTGCGCATCCTCTGGCGCCCCGAGGGGGGGGGCACGGATGCCGGATACATCGCCGGTTTCCTCGGCCTCCGCAACCTGGGCCAGGAGGAGCTGAGCTGCGAGCTGCGCCTGACGCCGCCTGGCGAGACGGGTTCCCAGCTCCGTCTCGGCACCCGGGACGTGCCGGCCGGCGCCATCGGCTGGTTCCCCCTGCGGCTGCCGGCGCCCCCGGAGCGCCTGGCGGTGCTGGGCACGATCCGGGTCCTGGCCTGGAGCTCTTCCCGGCCGGAGGTGGTCCACGGCTGCAAGCTGCCCCAGGGGGCGATCCCCCTGGGCAGCGGCACTGCCGAACCCGGCGCGCAAGAGATCGTGGAGCTGCCCCTCGGCCAGACCGGGCCTTTCCGGGGGCTGCTCCGCCCGGGTCGCGACGCTGCCGTGGTGGACGCCCGGCACGTGCGCCTGGATCTCCACGCCCCTGGCCAGCCCCCCCGGCGCTTCCGCCTCTGGTTCCGGGGCGACGTATACGTGGGACGCAGCCCGAACGGCCCGGGTGGCGAGGACGGCCGGATCGTCACCCTCTGGCAGGTGGAGGAGGGCGTGGCGCCGGACCAGGCCATGGAGCGCAACCGGCGCATCAGCCGCACGGCCTGCCTGCTGCGCTGCGATGGCCCGAAGGTGATGGTCGAGTCCCTCTCCGCCCACGTGCTCCTGGACGGGCGGCCCCTGCGGCCGGGGGAGTCCATACCCCTGCTCCGCCAGGGGCAGGCGAGCGAGCTGCTCCTGGGCAGCGGCTCCCCCCCCCTATGCCTGGGCCTGGAGCTGGTCGAGGCCCTCCGGCCCGACCCCTGGCAGGAGCTGGGCGAGGGGCCGGAGGTCTCCTGCTCCTTCCTTGGCATCCTGCCCCCCGCCGAGCTGGACGGCGTGCGCATCCAACGGCGGAACAACGGCCGGCAGGTCGAGTATGCCCTGGTCTTCCGCACCGCGGCCATCGGCGGCAGCCAGCACAACCTGTGCCGGGTGCCCGGGCTGCCCCGCTCGGTCTGCCGCCTGGCCTTCCTGGGGGGGGTGCTCTATGCCGGCATCCTCCCGGAGCACGACGAGGGACCCGTCGAGCAGCGGGGCCTGCTGCGGCCGGTGGCACCGGGCGAGCGGCTGCGCTTCGCCGGCTGCGAACTCCGGGTCGTGCCCGAAGCCGGGGTGCGCTCCATGCTCGAGGAGGACCTGCCCAGGGTGACCTAGTCGCCCGCGTCGGATGCCGGCTCGAGCACCTCGCGGCTCCGCTCGATCAGCTTCTCCCAGCGCTTCCCCTCCGAGTCAGAGAGATCCTCGGTGTTCTCCTCCGGGATGAGCTGCACGCGTTGCGTAACCGTGACTGGACGAAGGAACCCAGGCGGCTTCCACGTCGCCTTGAGGTGGCCCTTCCGCTTCAAGCTCGTGGAGACGGAGAAGCTCCTCGAAACGTGGACTTCCGCGGCGCCTTCTGGGATGTAGTCGAGGGCCACCGTCTCGGGCAAGCCGGCGAAGACCATTTGCCTGGGCCATTCCCTTCCACAAAGAGGTACCCAGCTTGCCTCATCGTCCGCGACCGTGAGGACCTGGTCATCCAGCCACCCGCGCAGGGTGTTCTCGGCGGTCGTCCGCAGCCAGTCTGCAGGCAGTTCCACGTCCAGACCACGGGCCAGGTCGAGGAGCCTCTCAAACTCGGGAATAGACCAGCTGGCCGGGTCCTCGGCTCCCCGACGGGCCGCAAGAAGCTGGCGCACCTTGTCCATCCTCGAGCCATCCCGGACCAGCAGCATCGGGGGCACCCACACCTGCTGGCCGTCCTCGCCTACCAGGGCGGCCAGAGACCTCTCCACCGCCAGGCGGTTCCACCGGGGCAGGAGCACGCGGAAGAAAAGACCGGCGAGCGCCGCCACCAGAACCGTGAAGGCAAGGAGCCGAAGTCCCTGCCGGCGCCGCCGGCGCCGCCTCTCCAGGGCGACGAGGCCATCGGCCAGCTCCTGCACCTCTCCGTGCGGGGTGCGCAGATCCTCCAACGCCGTCAGGACGTGGCGTAGCTGCTCCAGCCGTTTCTGCTCCAGGCACTTGCGTCCCTTCTCGAGCAGGCGCCGCCGATCCCCCACGAGAACACGCTTGAGCTCCGCCCGCAGCTCCTCGACCGTGGGGCGACCGGGGACCTCCGGCATGGTCTCCAGCTCCTTGAGGGTCATCAAGGCGGCGCGCAGATCCAGAGGGGACAGGGTCTGCCGGAAGGTTGCCTCGACGTCCTCCCGCCGGCTGACCACGGCCGCCTCGGAGCAGCGCTGGATGCCGCTCTCGACCTTCGGTTCGCCCGCCACCAGGGAAGCCGCACGCTGCCAGGCGTGCAGGGCTGCTCCGTAGTTCTTGGCCTTCTCCGCAACGATCGCCTTGCGCACCCAGACCTCCGTTTCCTGCATGGCGGCCTGGATGTTCCTGGCGAGCTCGCCCACCTCCTGCCACGAGGGCGCCTGCTTCCGCGCTGCCTGGATCGCCGTGAGGGCGCTGCGCAGGCGACGCTCCCGGAAGAGATCCTGGGCCTGCCGCAACTGCTCGGCTGCGGCTCGCCAGCCAGGCACGTTCACCCCACAGTGCACGCAGTACTGCAAGCCAGCACGGACGTCCCGGCCGCAGCGCGGGTTCGGACAGCGATCCAGGAGCCGCGTGCCGCAGCGCACGCAGAAGACGCCGCTGGCCGGGTTCTCCATGCCACACTCCGGGCAGGGATGGCTTCGCCCCGGGGCGGCGGCAGGCACCGGCGTGCCCACGCCGGGAGCGGCCCCGGAGTCACTGCCCGGCGCCTGGCTTCGACCACCGCCGGCGGCCTCGAGTTCACGCAGGACCAGCTCGGCGCTGAAGTAGCGCCCTTCCGGCCTCCGGGCCAGGCAGGTGTCCAGGATCCGGCGCCAGGTGGATGGCAGGGCGGGGCTGAGCGTATCCGCCGGCGCCTCGCCCGTGAGCGCGAAGTGCAGCACCCCTCCGAAACGGTAGATGTCCACCAGGTGTGAAGGCACCGCACCCCGGGTCTCCCGCTCCTCGGGGCTCGCATAGGCATCGATCTCGTCCGCCGCATGGGCGACGTCCGAGACGAGCCCGAAGTCGGTTACCCGGACCTGGCCGTCCACGCACAGGAGGACCTTCGAAGGCCGGAGGTTGCCGTGGACGACGTTCTTCCGGTGGGCCGCGTCCAGAGCCCGGGCGATGGCGACGGCGACCTTCCGAAACAGCTCGTCGTCGAGGGGGCCGTGCTCCTGCACCCGGGTCTCCAGGCTCTCGCCCTCCAGATAGGGCATCACCACATAGGGTCCCTGGGCATCCATGTGCCGGGACAGGATGCCCCGGATGTTCGGGTGGGTCAGGTCCAGGACCTGTCGAGCCAGCTTCGGATCCTCGAGGAAACGCCGGATGCTGGCGTCATCTTCGGGCCGGGCCAGGCGCTTCACGACCACCACCCGGCCGGCGTTCTGGAGGTCCCGGGCCTTCACCGCCCGCCCAGGCTGTTCGGGATCCAGGTCCTCCAGCACCTGGAACCGACGGTGGAAGGTCGAGCTGCCATGGCTGGAGGGGGGTTCCCCGGAGCTGGACTCGCCGCCCGCCGGCTCCACCAGGCTGAAGGCCTGGTCCTTGATGTCCTCGGCCACCTTCTCCACCGCCGCCAGGAGATCGGCGGCGCTCGGGTACCGGTCCTCCGGCTCGCTCGCCATGCAGCGCTGGACCACGTGCCGCCAGCGCAAGGGAACGCTGCCGAACTCCCGTTCCTGGGGGCTGCGCCCGGTCAGGGCGAAGTAGAAGGTGGCGCCGATGCTGAAGACATCGGCCGCCGGGCCCGCTTCCGTGGCGTTGCGCTGCTGCTCGGGAGCCGCGTAGGCGATGGTGCCCATTCCCTGGCCCACCATCGAAAGCATGGGGCCGGAATCATCCATGAGCTTGGCCAGGCCGAAGTCGGCGAGGAGTGGCCAGCCATCAGCCTCCAGGAGGACGTTGCCCGGCTTGATGTCCCGGTGCACCACCCCCTGGGCATGGGCCTCCACCACCGCCCGGCAGATGCCCAGAGCGATCTCGACGAACTCGCCTTCCCCGTAGGGCCCGAGGTGCGCCACCCGGTCGTGCAGGCTGCCGCCGCTCGCCAGGTCCATCACCAGGTAGGGGCCGAACTTCGAGTCGTTGACGTCGATCACCCGGGCGATGTTCCGGTGGCGCAGGCCGCTGGATGCGAGCTGCTCCCGGCGGAAGCGCTCCCGCCCGCGCCGATCGTGGCGGTAGCGCAGCAGCTTCAGGGCCACCTCGGCGTGAAGGCGGTGGTCCATGGCCCGATAGACCGAGCCCATACCTCCTTCGCCCAGACGCTCGATGATCTCGTAGCGGTCGGCGATCCGATCCCCCTCCTTCGGGCCGGCACTCTCGCTGTCGCCCTCGCCGCCGGCGATGGTCGGCTCGTCGAGGTCCGCCGCCTGCAGGGCACAGCTGGGGCACTCCCCGGAATCCTCCAGGAGGGTGCTGCCGCAGGCCTGGCAACGGTCGGGGCCGGAGGACTCACTCACCGCGACACATCCACCTCCAGGACCAGCCGATAGGCCAGCTCCGTCTTGCTGAGAGTCCTTTCATCCCTCTCTGGAACCAGGTCCTCCTTTCCCCAATCCCAGATGCGGAGCGTCCCGTCCTCGGCGAGAACGTACTCGTACTGCCTCGCCCTGAGCACGAGATGCTGGTTCTGGAGGTCCTTCTGGCGAGGAAGGTCGAAGCCGATGGCCTGCACCGCCCCGCGCAACGCCTCCCGGCCGCCCTTCTCGGGCTCCTTGACAAGGCCCGCTCCCCCTTGCCCCACTGCAACGTAGCGGACGCTGGCTGCGCCCTCCGTCGCTCCCTCCGGCAGCAGGGCACGCATCTCCAGCGGCGCCACCTCGCTGACGCGAAGAACCAGGATCTCGGGCAACCGGAGAGAGTGGAGCCGGAGTGTCAGATCCCGGACGCTGTCGATCTGCAGCTCCTTCCGGCGGGGAACCAGCTGCTCGACTCGTTCGAGACCATCCCGGATCTCACCCATGAGGACCAGCCAGTCCGGAGCCGGCTTCGAGGCGGCGCCGCTTTCCATCGCGTTCCACTTCCTGTCCAGGATCTGGATTTCCCTGAACAGCTCCTCCCAGTCCTCTCTCGGCAGAGGATCCCCACCACCAGCGGCAAGCCGCACCAGGAGATCCACACTCGGTCTCCGCTCCAGGATTGCGAACACCCGGTCCCGAAACTCCGCCCGCGCCGCTGGTGCTGCCTCGCCGAACTTCATGGCGTTCGCCATGGCCATCAGCACGCCATCCAGGACATCCAGGTCCGCCTCGTCCTCCAGCCCGAAGGGGTCCCCACCCGTCCGTCGAAGCTCCTCGTTCAACGCCTGGACGTCCTTCCGCGAAAAGACCTCCGCGACACAGATCTGTACATCGCCCGAGTGCTCGTCACAGGGGCAGGCGCGGAGCATCCTCTCCAGGTGGCTGCGATGGACCTCCCAGGAAGCGGATCCGCACCGTTCCGCTCCACCCTTCACCGGATGGTAGTAGAAGCCCAGATCCGCCGACACGGCGGCCGGCGGCATCTCCGCCTTCCAGGTGCCGGACACCTCCATGGAGGGCAAGGACCCCGTCTCCAGCTCCACCGTGTACGGCTCACCGCCGACACGCGCCTCGAGCCTGCCGACATGGGCCTCGTCCACCGCTCTGGAGAAGCGGAGCGTCACCTTGTAGAGACCACCTCTCTCGAGCTGGCCGCTCACCTCACCGCCGCCGCTCTCCTCACGCACGGTGACCGACCGGATCGCCAGCGACCGCACCTCCACCCCCTCCTGGATGCCCAAGGGAATGGGCTGGAAGAAGTGCAGGATGCCACCATGGACGTCCACTACGTCCAGATCCCTCGGCACCTCCACCTCGGTCCACCGGTCCCACCTGACCGGTCGAAAAGCGTGCTCGACATCCGGGTCCTTTCCTGGCGCAGTGATGGCGATCAACGGCAGGCTCGTGAGTTCCGTACGCCAAGGCCCCTTGTCCGTCGAACTCACCTTGACCTGGAGTCGGCGTTCCCCAGTACTGCTGACATCGATCCTCGTCTCCACCTTCATGGTGGCGATCAGGCAGCGGGCGTGCTCCTTCTGGGCCTCCAGCAAGGCCTCGGGATTCTCTCGCCGGGCCTCGCCGAATGCGTCACGGAGTGCCTTCCAAGAACCTGTCAGAGAATCCGTGGAGAAGTAGTAGCTGGCCTCCTTCTCGACCAGGGCGCGCTCTTCCCTGACCACGTGGCCATCCAGAGCCACGAGCTTCCGCCCGGAACGAATCCTGACTGGCCATGACGTGGTGGCCTTCCCTGGATCCGGAAGAAGCCACCTGCCAGCGTACGCCGACTCCTTGATTACGGTCTGCCTTTGGATCTCCGGTAGCATGGCGAACTCCACAGCCTGCTGAGCCGCAAGCCGCAGAAGGAAATCGGTGGGCGGCTTGCCATTGTCGAACAGAGTGGGAGTCCACAAGAGCGACTTCCAGACGAGCTGCTCCTCCTCAGGACCGTTGCCGCCATTGTGTGGCGGTCCGGAGCTGCAACCGAGGAAAAGACCGGCCACGAAAGCCCCAGCGAGGGCGACAGCCGTCCGACCAGCCTTGGAGCAGAGAAAACACTGCATGGTTTCGTGCGGAGCAAGAGTACAAGACGTACGGAGCCTCCCAGCTACAGGCACCTTCGCTGTGCAGCTCCCAGAGGCGTTCATTCTGGCCTTCCTCCCGAGGAGGCGCAAGGGCCAGACTCGCCGGCCTCCGAGGCTCCGGCAGCCAGGCCCCCGGAAGGAAAAGGAGCAGAAACCCCTGCAGCGACAACGATTGTGTCGGGCTCGCAGGCTGCAAGATCCATGCCATTCGCCGCTGCCCGTTGCCGCGTCCCCCAGGGACGCCCTCCTCCCGGCCTGGGAGCCGCAGCTTCCGCCATGGGAAGCGATCCGGGCCTCTCCGCTTGCACCCCCCCGCCCCGCCACCCTAGGGTTTCCGCCCCATGGGCAGACGTGCGCAACAAGGAAAGGCCCGGCTCTCCGCCGCGACGGCGGACCGGCTGGCCCTCTACGAGGCCTCGGTCCAGGAGCCGGAGGCCGACGTCCGGCTGATCGACCGGGCCTTCCGGGGCGCCCGGAGGCGGCGGCCCCTGACCCTGCGGGAGGACTTCTGCGGCACCGCCTGGCTGTGCGCCGAGTGGGCCCGGAGCCACCCGGAGCGCCGGGCCTGGGGGGTGGACCTCCACGGCCCCACCCTGGACTGGGGCCGGCGCCGGCACCTCGAGCCCCTGGGGGAGGCCGCCCGCCGGGTCCAGCTCCTCGAGGCCGACGTCCTCGAGGCCCGGACCCCCCGGGTGGACGTGGTGGCGGCCTTCAACTTCTCCTACTGGATCTTCCGGGAGCGGGCCCAGATGCTCCACTACTTCCGCCGGGTCCGGGCCGCCCTCGGGCCCGAGGGGGTCTTCTTCCTGGACCTCTACGGCGGCCCCGACGCCCAGTGCGAGTCCGAGGAGCGGACCCCGAAGAAGGGCTTCACCTACGTCTGGGAGCAGGGCCCCATGGACGCCATCAGCGGCCGGGCCCGGCGCTGGATCCACTTCGAGTTCCGCGACGGGAGCCGGCTCGAGCGGGCCTTCACCTACGACTGGCGCATCTGGAGCCTGCCCGAGCTCCGGGACCTCCTGGCCGACGCCGGCTTCGCCCGGACCGACGTGTACTGGGAGGACGCCGACGAGGACGGCGAGGGCACCGGGGTGTGGCGGCGGCGGAAGCGGGCCGAGAACGAGCAGGCCTGGATCGCCTATCTGGCCGCCTGGCGGGAAACGTAGTAGAAAACACCCTGTCCCGGGCCGTACAAGGGAGCAGGTCCCGGGCGTCTCCGAACTGCCATGGTCCGTCGCTCGCGTTCCAGTGGTCTCGAGATCCTCCTGTATCTCGTCTTCCTGGGCCTGATCGTCCAGGGCGTGCAGCGCTACTGGCCCCTGCTCCTGGGCGCCGGGATCCTCCTCGTCGCCCTCCTCGCCTGGCAGCGCGCCGCCCGGCGGCGCCGGCTCCGGGGCCTCTCCCTCCACGACCTGGATGCCCTCTCCGGCAAGGACTTCGAGGCCTGGATCACCACCGTCCTGGCGGGCGAGGGCTTCGACTGCGAGAACATCCGCCACTCGGGGGACTTCGGCATCGACGTCATCGCCGCCCGCAACGGCGTGCGCATCGGGATCCAGGCCAAGCGCTACTCCGGCTCGGTCGGCAACGATGCCGTCCAGCAGGCGGTCTCCGGATGCGACTACCACGGCTGCCAGGTCGCCGCGGTCGTCACCCAGTCCCGCTTCACGCGGGCGGCCCGCGCCCAGGCCGAGCGCTCCCGGATCCCCGTGCTCCTGGTGGATCGGAACCGCCTGGCCGGGATGGGGCGGCTCTTCCGGAAGGTCGTGGGCGGTTGAGTGGCGCCACGCCGTCGCGGGCTGGCAACGGCCCTCTCAACCCTCGTCCACCGC
>CAYMFV010000066.1:0-11065 GCA_964389745.1 uncultured Planctomycetales bacterium
GGGTGGTTCGCTCCACGAACTCGCCCCGGGCGGCGACCCGGACCCGGCGCCAGATGCGCAGGGTGCGAAAGGTCCCCGCCGGCACCTGGACGGTCTCCAGGGCGTCGCAGCGATAGTCGGCGAGCAGGGGCAGGGGCGGCTGGCCGGGCTCCTTCCAGAGGAAATGGCAGCGCCAGCGCTTGCCGACCCAGAGGGGCCAGTGCAGGGTGCTGTCCACCGGCGCCAGGCGCCGCGTGGCCTCGGGCTCCCCGGGCCGCTCCTCTCCCAGGTCTCCCAGGTCCAGGTCCAGGAGGTGCAGCCGGCCGCTCTCCTCCTCCTCCAGGATGTAGCCCTCGGGCCCGGCCTCCCGCACCGTCCAGGCCTGGCGGAAGTCCCCGCCCCGGCGGAAGACGAAGCGGTCGCCGGGGCGCAGGACCGGCCGGGGGAAGGTCGCGGCGCCGGCCGGCGGCTCCCGGTCCCAGGCCAGGAGGCCCCGCCCCTCTCCCTCGGGCAGGGTCGGGGCGGCGCAGGCCGCGACCAGGAGCAGGAGGAGCGGGGCGATGGGGAAGCCGCGGGACGGAGCGGATGCCATGGCGGCCAGAGGCTAGCAGGGCCCCGCTGACACCGGCGCCCGGAACCGAGGCCGCACCCCCCCCCGCCTAGAAGCGCAGCTCGGCGCCCAGGATCACGTTCCGGCCCGGCCCGTTCAGCCCCGAGCCGTGGACCCGGTAGTCCTTGTCGGTGACGTTCTCCACCGAGAGGGTCAGGCGCAGGTCCTCGGTCGCCTGCCAGCCGCCGGTAACCCCGGCAATGGTGTAGCCCGGAGTGCCCCCCGGCGGGATCCGGGTGGTGTCGGTCTCGTCCCGGAGGGCGAGCTGGTCCTGGTTGTCCACGACCCAGACCCAGCCCTCGACCCAGAACGGGGAGTCAGGCGGCTGCCAGCGGCCGCCCAGGACCACCTGGGTGGGCATCAGCCGGCTCACCGGCGCCCGGACCGTCTGGTTGGTGGCGGCGTCCCGCTGGTCCACCTCGCCGTCCATCCAGGTGCCGCTCACCCACGTGCTCCAGGCCGGGGCCAGGTGCCAGGTGAGGTCCAGCTCGGCGCCGTGCAGCCAGCCGTCGCCGCTGTTGGACTTGACCACCACCGGCACGCCGCCGGAGAAGGTGCCCGTCGGCGACTGGACGATCATGTTCCGGGCCCAGGTGCGCCACAGGCTCACCTGCCAGTCCCAGGCGCCGGTGCGCCCCTTGGTGCCCACCTCGGCCTGGAGGAAACGCTCCGGGTCGAGCCCCGGGGTCGGGAACTCCACGGCGCTGGTGGCGTCGAAGGAGGTGACGTCGCTGAGGGTGGGCGCCCGGAAGCCCTGGGAGAGCCCGGCGTACACAGTCCAGTCCTCCTGGCCGCCAGGCCGCCAGAGGCCCCGGAGGCTGCCGACCAGGGCCAGGAACTCGTCGTCCAGGGCGATCACCGCCGGTCCGGGGCCCGGGTTCTGGACCCGGTCGGCGGCGTAGGAGACCCGGGTGAGGCGGGCTCCCGGGACGACCGTGAAGTCACCCAGGTCCTGCTCGTACTGGGCGTAGGCCTCCACGGTCGTGTAGCTGCCCTGGTCGCCCACGGGCCCCTGGACGCGGACCTTGTCCAGGACACCGTTCTTGTAGTCCCGGCGCCAGGACTGGACGTACTGCTGGTGGGCCTCGAAGCCCCAGGACCAGCGGCCGGCCCCCATGGGGGTCCGGAAGCGGGCCAGGAGCCCCAGGTCGTTGACGCTGAAGCCCGACAGGTCCCGCTTGCCGCCGGTGCGCAGGCGGTCCCGCTCCTCGTCGTGGCGCTGCACGGACAGGGTGATCTCGCCGGCGTCGAGGAAACCGCCGCCGCCCTCCCAGGAGACCCGCCCGTACACCAGATCCCGGACCTGGTCCTGCTCCCGGCGGAGCTCCGAGCCCGCCACGGTGCCGGCGTAGGGGATGGCGAAGATGGTCTTGTGGGTCCGGGGCACGTCCACCTGGCGGACGGTCTGGGCAGCCAGGGTCAGGGTGACGTCGTTGTCCAGGTAGCGGTCGAAGCGCACGTCCGCGTTCCGCTCCTCGTAGCCCGTGGCCGGCTGGATGCCGGTGTCCCGGCCCCCTTCCAGGTCGTTGAAGTCCCGGAGGGTGCCGCCCAGGAGCAGGCCCCAGTCGTCGCCGTCGTGGAGGGCGAACTCGCCCCGGCCGGTCCAGGAGTCCTCGGCACTGGCGTAGCGGGTGAACAGGGCCCCGTCCCAGCCGAGACCCGAGTCCTCGGCGCCCAGGGGCGCCCGGCGGGTGACGGCGTTCACCGTGCCGCCGACGGCGTCGCTGCCATAGAGGACGCTGGACGGACCTCGGACCAGCTCCAGGCGCTCGACGGTGTAGGGATCCACCGTCGACCAGTACTGGTTCGGCCCGGAGCGCATGGCGGCGTGGTTCAGGCGGATGCCGTCCACGAGGAGCAGGGTGCGGTAGCCGGTGAAGCCCCGGATGTAGGGCGAGGACTGGCCATAGGCCGTCTTCTGGACGCTCACCGAGGGCTGGCCCCGGAGGGCCTCGGGCAGGGTGCGAACCGGTCCCCGGAGAAGGTCGGCAGCCAGGGTGTCCACCGAGAAGGGGGCTTCCAGGGGGTCCTCCTCCACCGCCGAGGCGGTGACCACCACCTCGGGCAGCTCGACGGGCTGGTGCTCCTGGGGCGCCGGGGCGGGCTGCTGGGCCGCCAGCAGGGGGGTGAGGACGAGGAGGAAGACAGGCGGGCGGCGCAGGTCGGGCATCAGGGGGGCGTCTCGGTTCGGTACGAGTGTCACCCAACGCGGGACCGGCGCCGGCGGTTCAATCCCCGGCGGCCTGGCGCCGGGCCGGGCGGGTGGCAGCTCCTCCCCGGAGCTTCCGCGCAGGCGCGGCCAGGCAGGAGAAGGCTGCCCGGCACTCCGGTCGGGGATCGCAGGCCAGCCCCCAGAGGAGGCCGGCCGGGCAGCCGAGGGTGGCGAGGTCGGCGTGGAGAGCCCAGTCCAGGAGCGCCTCCCCCTCGATCCCCGCCACGCGGTCCTCCCAGCCTCCCCACTGCAGGCGCAGGAAGCGCTCCAGGTGTGCGGCCAGGGCCGGGTCCTCGTCCACCAGGAGAGCCAGCAGGGCCGCCTGCTCCCCGGCCCAGGCGCGCCACGACGCGTCGCCGGGCCGGGATCCGGCTGGCGGGAGGGGCAGACGCAGTCCCCGGTCGGCGGCCCGGTTGTGCAGGGCCGCGGGGTCGAAGCAGAGGCGGAGGAGGAGGGCCCGGTGCTCCGGGCAGATGGAGGGGAGGATGGTGGCCATGGCTGCTTCTTGCTATTGCGTCTCATCTGCAATATAAGCCCGGGCCCGACCGGTCGCAAGGGCCCTTTCCTGGCCGAACCCCGGCCGGAGGAGGCCGGGCCCGGCTCAGAGGGAGGCCCCGGAGGGTCCGTCCAGGGTCCAGGCCGCCAGGCGATACAGCCCGGCCAGGCGCACCAGGTCGTCGACAATCCCCTCCTGGAGATCCGGACCGGCGGCAGCGGCCGCCGCCGCGGCCAGGGACTGGCGGACCTCCAGGCTGCTCTCCCCGGGCCGGAGGAAGCCCGCCAGGTCCCGCCAGTCCCGGTCCCCCATCCCTTCCAGGGGCCGGGCGCCCCGGCCGTCCACCAGCAGGACGAAGCCCGGGGCCTGCCGGCAGGCCGCCACCAGGGCCCGGCGCCCCTCGGCCGTCTCGGCCCGCTTGGACAGGGCGTTCAGGTCGTACCAGGCCCCGGCCTCGATGCGCAGGCCCCAGTAGAGTTCCCGCTCGTCCAGGCCCGCCTGGAGGTGGATGTTGTTGTGGGCGGAGTCCAGGTCCCGCCCCAGTTCCCGCCCGAGGAAGCCCTGGAGGGCCCGGCGGGCCTGCCGGTCCCGGAAGAGCATGGTTCGCTGCCGTCGCACCCGCTTCCGGTTGCTGGCGTGGGGATGGTGGAGGCTCTCCCGGCGATCCAGAGACAAGCCAAAAGACTTGTATTGTCCGCGTGTGGCCTCCCCCAGGGCCTGCAGACGACGCCGCAGATCCAGGCGCCGGGCGTTCCACTCGGGATCGGCCTGGAAGCGCTCCTGGAAGAGCTCGAAGTCGGCCTGGGTGAACATCGCACCCCATCCTAGGCGCGGCCGGTCAAGCGTGCGCAAGTCGGTTCCCGGCCTTGAGATACAAGAAAAGCGACCCCGGCGCTGGGCCGGGGCCGCACTCCATCCCCTCAAAGATAGACACGACACCTTTGGGACGACCGGCAACCATGGCGTAGCAGCCGGCCGGTGCCGGCCGGGGCAGGGGCGCGCCGGCCGGTGGGTCGTCGGGAAGCGGGCAAAGAAAGGGCGCGAGAGCCCGGGCCGGGCACACAGGCTCGCCCGTCATGCCTGTTCGCTCCCCGAGGCCGGATCCCCAACTTTTTTTTCCGGGCCGCGCCCGGGCCGGAACGGCGAGGGCCCGCCCGGGACGATCCCGGACGGGCCTCGGCAGGGTGGCCTGGCGGCCTACAGGGCGTGGGCGATGGACGGGTCCAGCCCCGGCCAGGAGGCCAGGTAGGTCCGGCGCTCCTCCCGGAGACGCTCCACCAGGGCCCGGTACTCCTCCATCCGCCCCTGGGTCTCGTAGAGGCGCCGGGGCTGGAGGAGGTCCATGTCCTCCTCGGGGAAGTCGGGGACCGCCACCGCCACCTCGTAGCCGAAGTCCGGGTCCTCCTGCCACTCGATGGTGCCCTCGGCGATGGCCTTCACGCAGGCCGAGGAGTGGGGGATCTTCACCTTCTTCGAGCCCTCGACCGTCTCGGGGCCCCCCACCCGGCCGGTGTTCATGAGGTACACCTCGAGCTGGCAGGAGCCCAGGAGCTCCAGGAAGCGGTTGCCCTGCATGGCGTGGAGGAGGGGGAAGAAGGGGTTGGTCCCCGGCACCCGGAGGCTCTTGCCCGCCTCCTCGGCACCGCCGGCCGATGTGCCCTTGGTCTCGCCGAGCATGAACCAGGCCGCGGCCTGGGCACCCCGGAGCCGGGCCACCGCCGGCAAGAGGCTCTCGCTCCGGGACAGGATGAGGAGGAAGTGGGCCCGCTCGATCTCCCGGGCGTCGGCCGCCCCCTCGACGTGGCGCATGCCGAAGACCGCCCTGCCGTTGGCCGTGTAGGAGGTGTCGAAGAAATCCAGCTTGCCGGCCTCGTCCTGGCTGATGTTCTCGAGCCAGGCCTCGGGCTGGGTGACCGCCTTGTAGATGGTCGGCTCGTAGCGGGGGTCGAGGCCGAAGGTCTTGGCGAAGCAGCCGTTCTCGGTGCTGTACACCCGGCCGCCGGGCATCAGGGCGACGAAGTCGTCCTGGACCGGCCGGGAGCCGTTCTGGCGGGTGAAGGTGGTGGTGGTCTTGCCGGTGCCCGACAGGCCGATGATGAGGCCGACCCGCTCGCCCTGGGGCGTGGGGATGATCTTGGCCCCGGCGTGCAGCGCCAGCCCGCCCCGATCGAAGACCTGCTTGTTCCACATGCGCAGGCCGCCCTTCTTCGACTCGCCGAAGTAGTCGCTGTGGAAGACCCGGGTGATGCCGTTCTCCAGGTCCACGGCGATCAGGCGGTCGTTGGGATAGCCCTCGGCCTTGAGGTTCGGCGTGTAGATGACCTGGAGCTCGGGCTCGAAGCCCTCCTCGTCCCCCGCCTCCAGGGGGAAGTAGAGCTCCTTCTGCATGGCCGCCACGTTGGCGTTGGCCGCCTCGATGATCAGCCGGGCCGGCGTCCGGTACTCCGGGTCGCTGCCGATGTAGCCCTCGATGACCACCATCTCCTGCTCCCGGATGTAGGCGTCCTGGAGGGCGGCCATGCGCTCGTACTCCCCCCGGGAAATGGTCTGGTCCGAGTGCTCCTCCGGGTTGTCGGAGACGATGTAGGTGCTGCCCTTGGAGCGGGCCGTCACCCGGGTCTCGACGTTGTAGTTCTGAAACTCGGTGAGGCGGGCGTTGGGCATCCTGGCGACGAGCTCCCGGAGCTCCTCGAAGGAGGGATTCAGGAGTACCTTGCGCGCCTGGACGGGAAGGGTGCGGGTCTGGGGCATGGACGGACGAGAGGTTGCAGGGGACGCCACGGGGGAACCGGTCACGGTCGGGGCAGCCCCGAACAGGGGGCGGCGCCATCTGGAAACCCCATCCTACCTGCCGCCGGCTGGGTCGCCAGCCAGCGACTACTCTTCCCGGAAGAGGTAGCCCGGCCAGAGCTCCCGGAAGTCGGACAGGAAGTCCAGGCGCCCCGCCAGGTGCTCGGCCTCCTGGACGCCCCGCCAGATCCCCACCAGGAGGTCTCCCTCCACCTCCAGGGCCGGACCCCGGTGCCGGAGCAGGAACTCCATGGCCCGGGGGTGGCAGACGTCGTAGGCGAACTTCCGGTCCCGGCTGCGCACCGCGAAGCGCCGGGAGAACTCGGCCGACTCGAAGTCGATGTCGTCGAAGCCGAAGGCCGCTCCGATCTTGTCGAGGAGGCCCTCGGGCTGGATGCGCAGCTCCGGGAAGGAGCGCTCCAGGCGCATGACCACGACCCCGAAGAACCAGTGGTGGGTGTTCTTGCCGCTGCCCGTCTGGTAGTGGAAGGTGAAGGCCTCGGCCTGCCGGCCCCGCCACTCCCCCACCAGGCGGTGACGCAGCCAGCGGTTGTAGCCCTGCCACAGGCGGTTGACGAAGCGGTAGCGCTGGGCGTGGTGCTTGTCCTTCTCCGGGAAGTAGCGCCAGCCATGGCTGCCGGCCCAGGCCTGGAAGCGCTCCCGGCGGCGCTGCTCCAGGCGGATCTGCCAGACGATGGCGACCACCAGGATCGCCACCACCAGTCCGCCCAGGAGGATCGGCCCCATCGCCTGGCCCGGGCCGCCGGCCTAGAACTCCACCTTCGGAGCCTGGCGCGCCGCGGGCACGTCCAGCTCGAAGAACTCCCGGCGGCCGAACTTGAACATGTTCGCCACCACGTTGCTCGGGAACTGCTGGATGCGGTTGTTGTTCTCCCGGACGTTGCCGTTGTAGAAGCGCAGTGCCGCCTGGATCCGGTCCTCGGTGTTGGCGAGCTCGCGCTGCAGCTCCAGGTAGTTGGCCGAGGCCTTGAGGTCGGGATAGGCCTCCAGGCGCACCAGGAGCCGGCCCAGGGCCTGTTGGAGGGCGCTCTCGTCCCGGGCCTGGCTGGCCGGCGAGCCCTCGTTGCCGGCCGCCTTCTCCCGGAGCCGCACCACCTCCTCCAGGAGCTCGCGCTCGTGGGCGGCGTAGCCCTTGACCGTGCGCACCAGGTTCGGAATGAGGTCGTAGCGGCGCTTGAGCTCGGTCTCGACGTTCGACCAGGACTCGTCGCACTGGTTGCGGATGGACACCAGCCCGTTGTAGTAGCCGATGAAGGCCACCAGGCCGATGAGGAAGAAAGCGAGCAGGACGACGAAGGGCATCGCCTGGATGATACGCCCGAGGCGCCGGCCTCTTCGCCCCTTCCCGGCCGCAGTCGACGGGCGGCCTCAGGCCCCGCCCCGGGTCATCTCCCGGTGCAGCCAGGCCCGGGCCATGGCCCAGTCCCGCTCCACGGTGGCCGCGGACACTTCCAGGACCCGGGCCGTCTCGTCGATGGTGAGACCGCCGAAGAAGCGCAGCTCCACCACCCGGGCCTGCCGGGGGTCCACCACCGCGAGTCGCTCCAGCGCCTCGTCCAGGGCCACCAGCCAGAGGTCCCGGTCAGGAGCGGGCGCGTCCAGGGCACCGTCCAGGGAGAGCCGGGCCGCGCCACCGCCCCGCTTGGCCGCCTTCCTGGACCGGGCGTGGTCGATGAGGATGCGGCGCATGGCACGGGCGGCAACGGCGAAGAACTGGCCGCGGCCAGCGAACTGCCCTTCCTCCCGGCCCACCAGCTTGAGGAAGGCGTCGTGGACCAGAGCGGTGGGCTGGAGGGTGTGCCCGGGCCGCTCCCGGCCGAGGTAGGCCGCGGCCATCCGGCGCAGCTCCTCGTACACCAGGGGGAAGAGGCGCCGGACGGCGCTCTCGTCGCCCTGCTGGATCTCTTCCAGGATCCGCGTGACCTCTTCCTGCGGGCTTTCCGGCATCGAAGCATCCCGGCCCTCGCTGGCCGGCCGGCCCGATCGTAGCGGCGCCGGAACGCCGTGCGGGCGAAACGGCTTGGATCTCGTCTTACAGTGTGGTAGCGTGCCTTGGCACTTTCTCTCCTTGGACACAACCATGAACCGCATCCTCCCCATCCTCATCGCGGTACTCGTGGCGGCGCCCCTGGCCGCCCAGAATCGCTTCCGCGCCGACCTCGACGGCGCCCAGCAGGTGCCGCCCGTCATCACCGACACCGGCGGCTGGGCGACCGTGGACCTGAACGCCGACAACACCCTGACCTACCTGGTCCGGACCTGGGGCCTGACCGGCACCGACGCGCACATCCACGTCGGCGCCGTTGGAGTCAGCGGTGGCATCCTGGTTCCCCTCACGGGCGGACCGACCACCTGGAGCGGCACGAGCGCAGTCTTGACCGCTGCCGAGATCGCCATCCTGCGCGCCAGCGGCCTCTACGTGAACGTCCACACAGCCGCCAATCCCGGCGGCGAGGTCCGCGGCCAGATCGTGCCGCGACCCGTGAACTTCGCCGCGCTGCTCACCGGCGACCAGATGGTTCCACCGGTCGTCACGGGGGCGTCCGGCACGGGCACCTTCGCGGTGAACCCGGACAACACCATCAGCTACAGCGTGATCACCAGCGGCCTCGTCGGAACCGCCGCACACATCCACATCGGGGATGCCGGCACCAGCGGCGGGATCCTCTTCCCGCTTGCCGGCGGACCCACTGTCTGGAGCGGCACGACGCCCGCGCTCACCGCCGCCACCTTCGAGACCATGCAGGCCAACGGTCTGCATGTCATCGTCCACACCGCCGCCAATCCCGGCGGCGAGATCCGCGGCCAGATCATCCCCGAGGGCATTCCCTACGGCTGGGGCTGCCCCGGCGCAACGGGCCTCACGACGATCCTCTCCTCCTCCGGCGCACCGATGTCCGGCGAGACCGTGACCCTGTCGGTGACCGGCGGCCAGCCGTCGGGCACCGGGATCCTCGCGGTCGCCTTCTCGCCTGAAGCGGACCTCCTCTTCGGCTGCCAGCTCCTCGTCGACCTGAACGCACGGCGGGTGCCCCTGGCTCTCGACGCCGCGGGCGACGCCACCCTGCCAGCGCTCCTGCCGACGCTGACCTCGAGCCTCGACGTGTACCTCCAGTTCTGGGGTCAGGACAGCACGGGTGCCTGGTACAACAGCAACGGTCTGCTCCTGCCGATCGAGGTGTTCTGACGCCTCCACAATGCCACGATGACGCAGAAGGCCCGGGCCGCGCTGGCCCGGGCCTTCGTCGTCTGCCGGACTCGCCGTTTGTCAGGGCCGCGGCTGGAAGCTCCCGGAGACAGTCAGGCCGGTCAGCGGTGCGGTGACGGTGATGACGTCCCCGGTCTCGATGCGCTTGCCGGCCGGCGGGCGGCCGTCGGGGCCCGGAACGATGCCGAAGCGATCCAGGCGCAGCACCGCGTGGCCGAAGCCGTCCGCGACCATGCTGCCGATGCGGCGGCCGTTGACGTCCACCACCAGGCGGGAGCCGGGCGGGAACTTCTGGACCTCGAGCTCGAGGCTCTGGTCGAGGAGACCGTTGTCCGGCGATTCCTTGTACTTGGCCTTCAGGAGCAGGCCGTTGTTGTTGCCAATGGCGTCCCAGATCAGGTCGCCGTCCTTGAAGTTGGTCAGGCCGGGGACGGCCGGCGCGGCCAGGAGGCCGACGGCGGCGACGGCCAGGAGGAGGAAGGTGAGGGTGCGGAACATCGTGCTCTCGATCGGTGCTAGGCCTGTGCGGGCCGGGGAGGAAGCGCGGGAGCCGACGAGGCCGCCCGCCACACATCCAGGCGCAGGGTGCCGGGAGGATCCCGCACCCTTTTCCCCGTGCCTGCTACGATGCCTGGCGGGCCGGGTGGCCCGCATGGACCGGGAGCGCGTCAAGGACCTTTTCGAGGCTGCCCGCCGCTGGCCTGTGGCGGAGCGGCGGGCCCGGCTCGAGGCCGCCTGCGCCGGCGACCGGGAGCTGTACCGGGAGGTGGCCTCCCTCCTGGAGGCCGCCGAGGACGCACCTTCCCTCTTCGACACCCCGGCCATGGATGCCTTCCCCGAGCTGCGGGAGGAGCTGGACGAGGACGAAGGCCTGGTCCCGGGCCTGGAAGTGGGCCGCTGGCGGCTCGTGGCGCCGGTGGGCCGGGGCGGCATGGGCACCGTCTGGAAGGCCCTGCCCCTGGACGATGCGGGCGCCGCACCCCCCCCCGATGCCGCCCCGGTGGCCATCAAGTTCGTCCGGCGGGGCATGGGCACGGCCAGCGTCCTGCGCCGCTTCGCCCGGGAGCGGGAGACCCTGGCCGCCCTGGACCACCTCTACATCGCCCGTCTTCTCGACGCCGGGGCCACGGCCGAGGGACGCCCCTTCCTGGTCATGGAGTTCGTGGACGGCCGCCCCCTGGACTTCTGGTGCCGGGAGGAGGCGCCGGACGTCGAGACCTGCCTGCAGCTCTTCCGCAAGGTCTGCGCCGCGGTCCACCACGCCCACCAGAACCTGGTGGTGCACCGGGACCTGAAGCCCGGCAACATCCTCGTCACGCCCGGCGGGGAGCCGAAGCTGGTGGACTTCGGCATCGCCAAGATCCTCGATCCCGCCGGCACCGGCGCCCGGACCACCCTGACCCGGGCCGGCGGCGCGCCCCTCACGCCGGACTATGCCAGCCCCGAGCAGCTCAGGGGCGAGGCGGTGACCACCGCCACCGACATCTGGTCCCTGGGCGTTGTCCTCCACCTCCTGCTCACCGGCCACAAGCCCTTCACCCTGTCCTCGGGGAAGCTCCAGGAGGCGCAACGGATCATCTGCGAAGAGGAAGCGCCCCGGCCTTCCACGGTCGCCATCCGGGGGGGGGACGCGGCCCGGGCCCGGCGGCTCCGGGGCGACCTGGACAACATCGTCCTCCAGGCCCTGCGCAAGGACCCGGCCCGGCGCTACGCCTCGGCCGCCGCGCTGGCCGCCGCCCTGGCCCGCCC
>CAYMFV010000067.1:0-11038 GCA_964389745.1 uncultured Planctomycetales bacterium
AGCAGGGCCAGGAGGAGGATCGGGGCCGGCGCGGGCAGGGGCCGGAAATCCCGACGGCAAGGCGCATCCATCCACGTCATTATAGGCAGCAGCCATGGCCCATCGTGCCTCGCGAAAACCCTCCGGTCTCCTCCTCCTGCTGGCCGTGCTGGCCGCCGGCGCCGTCCAGTACGGGGGCTCCTGCACCGGCAATGCCGGCGTCGTCTTCGACCCCACGCCCGGAGGGGGGGGCGGCGGCGGGGGCGGGGGAGGTGGTGGTGGCGGTACGCCGCCGCCCGGCCCGCCGGCCCCGCCCGTGGACCGGGCGCTCCTCCTCGACGGGGCGCCCCGGCTCCTGGCCATGGCGCCGGTTGCCGGCCGCACCGGGGTGGACGTCCACGCCCCGGTGGTCCTGTGGTTCAGCGAGAGCCTGAACCCGGCCACGGTGAACAGCCTCAGCCTGGGCATCCGTCCCCGGGGCGGCCTGGGCTCGGTGAGCTACAGCCGGGTGGACCTGGCGGCGGAGCGGTGCCTGGCTCTCCTCCCCCAGAGCCTGCTCCAGACCGCCACCACCTACGAGGTCTTCGCCACCGACGACATCACCGACCTGGACGGCCAGCGCCTGGTGGTGCCAGCCGGGGGAGTCCTGGGCCGTTTCACCACCGCCGCCCAGGTGGACGGGGTGGCGCCCGAGGTCCTGGGCTCCTTCCCCGCTCCCGGAGCCGTGGCCGTCCCCAACGACCATCCGGTGGTCCTTGCCTTCTCCAAGCCCGTCGACTTCGCGACGGTGGACCCGGCCACGACCCTGGTCGGGGTCTTCGGCAACGCCCAGGCCCTGGCGGGCAACCGGGTGATGCGCTTCGACCATCTGGACGACGCCCTGGACCTGGGAGCGGAGCTCCGGGTGGACGTGGCCACCACCATCCTGGACACCGAGTTCAACCCCCAGCCCCTGGCGGCGCCCTGGAGTGCGACCTGGACCACCCTCGACCTCCAGCGCCCCCTGGCCGTGCGGGTGACCGAGGACCCGGCGGCGGTGAACCGGGCCAACCTGGCCGCCTTCCACGTGGAGGTGGACTTCGCTCCCAGCAGCGCTCCCCCGGATACCGGCGTCCTTCTGGTCCATGAGGCCCTGGGCGAGGACCGGGTCCGGATGGAGCAGGAGCTGACCGGCGCCACCGCGCCCTACGTCCTCGATCTCTCGGATGGCAAGGGGCAGCCCCGGCTCGGCGACGGCCCCCTGGTCCTGGCCGCCTGGATGGAGAATGCTGGCCGGCGGACGACGGTGCGGGTCCTGGACGGCACCATCCAGGACACGGTGCCGCCGGAGCTCCTGCGCTTCGGGCCGCCCTTCGAGGCGGTCGCCAGCCGCTTCGCCGCGGACCTCCCGGAGCTCCGACCCTACGGGCAGGCCAGCGAGCCCATCGCCCGGGTGGAGGTCACCTACCCCCTGATCGGCGCGGTGGAGACCCGGATCCGGAGCACTGCGGTGCCGAGCCCCAACCGGGTCTTCGTGGGGCCCTCCTTCCCCCTCCAGGAGATCGGCGAGGCCTTCCAGGAGTTCGACGTCCTCCTCACCGACGCCGCCGGCAACACCATGGACGCCCCGGTCCGGGGCCGCCTCCGCTCCGCCGGCTTCACCGGCCCGAACCCGGCCTCCGGAGCACTGCGGGTGGTCGTGGTGGACGCCCGGAGCCTCCAGCCGGTCAGCGGCGCCCGGGTCTTCGTCCAGAACGCCAGCGCACCCCTGACCGAGGACGCGGCCACCACCGGCTCCGACGGCGGCGTGGACTTCAGCGGCCGCAGCGGCGCCCAGACGGTCACCGTGATCGCCTCGGGCTACCACGTGGCGACCCTGGTGGCGGTGGACACCGACCTCCTCTCGGTGCCCCTCCGAGCCCTCTCGGTCGCCACGGCCAACCTGACCCTCGACATCCAGGGAGCCACGAGCGGGACCCTGCGGGTTGCCGGGCCGACGCTCCGGGACCGGGAGACCCCCGACGGGGTCGAGGATCTGGTCCTGCCCCTCCTGAGCGCCTCGGTGGCCGTGACGCCCGAGCGGCCGGGCTGGGTGGCCGCCTTCCACGAGCTCCAGGGCCCGGGCGCCCCGGAGCTCTTCGACCTCTACGCCCTGGAGCCCCGGGTCCTCCTGGACCCGGTGTCAAGCGGCACCCCGGTGACGGCGGTCCTGCCCCTGGTCCGGAGCAGCAACGGCCAGGCCGGCACCCGGGACCACGTCTACCCCCTCCTCCTGGGCGCCGCCCAGGGCGTGGATCCGCCGGCTTCGCTGACCCGGGCGGCGGCCCTGGCCCGGATCCCGGGCCTGGCGGGTCTGGCGCCGACCGGGGCCGGGGGCGCGGCGGTGCCCGACGCCGACGTGGAGCTGGAGGTGGCCCTCCAGACCCTGGCGGAGCAGGAGGGGGCCCCTGCGGGCCGGACGGTCCTCCAGGTCCTGGTCGAGGACGCCGACGGCGACCTGAGCGTGGCCCGGCTCGAGGTCCCGGTGGAGACCGCCCCGGCCCTGCGCACCCTGGCCCTCACCCCGGTTCCCGAGGTCCTGGACCCGCCCGACGGCCAGCCCTACGCCGACCTGGTCCTCCGTTTCCAGGAGGTCCTGGCCGGGGCGCCGGGGCTCTACCGACTGCTCCTGACCGACGCCGACGTCCCGGCCCGGGAGTGGGAGCTCTGGGTGCCGGCCAGCGTCGCCGCGGCCCTGGCCACCGGCGGCGTGGCGGCCATCCCGGTGCCCAGCCTGGTGGACCCGGGCACCGGTGCCGAGCCCCCGCCGCTGCTCTACGGACCGGGGAACGACTGGACCCTCGGGGCGGAGCTCTTCGCCATGCCGGCGGGCTTCCAGGAGAGGGGCTGGTTCTTCGCCGCCCTCCTCCGGGATGCGGAGGGCTGGGCCCGGAGCGCCGCCGGAACTCCCTTCCACGTCACCTTCCCCTGACGTTATACTCCTGCGTCCCGATTCCTGGGGGGCCTGCCCTGGGATCGTGGAGTCCCGGGCCGGGAGACCGGCCTCGACCGACGGTACTGCAGGAGTCCGATGTCCG
This sequence comes from uncultured Planctomycetales bacterium, assembly GCA_964389745.1. Lineage (GTDB taxonomy): Bacteria > Planctomycetota > UBA1135 > UBA1135 > UBA1135 > CAYMFV01. The sequence goes on from CAYMFV010000067.1 coordinate 3,036, forward strand.
TCACCAGTCAGGAGAAGACCCAGATCATCGCCGAGTTCGCACGGGAGCCGGGTGACACCGGCTCGGTGGAGGTGCAGGTCGCCGTCCTCACACGGAGGATCAAGAACCTCACTGCCCACCTGCAGAAGCACCGCAAGGACGTGTCGACGCGCCGGGGCCTCCTGGGGCTGGTGGCCAAGCGGAACAGCCTCCTCAAGTACCTGAAGCGGGAAGACATGGAACGGTATCTGGCCTTGATCCAGCGCCTCGGCATCCGGGGCTGAACCATTCCCCGCGGGCACCGCAGCAGGCGGTGCCCGCGGCCGTTTCGGCGGCGTCCTTCCCGGGTTCCGGGCACCGTCCGGGACGGGGCCCAGAGCGGCGGACCCGATGGGTCCGCCCTGGCGCCCGAGCGGCAGGCAGCAAACGAGAAACAAGACAAGCACCCAGAGAGAACAAGCGGGCCGGGGGTCCAGAGCGACCCCGCCTCGGCACCGCATCCCAGAGATGAGCATCTGCAAGAACGATCGAATCCTGTCCGTGTCCCGAGAGATCGGCGGACGCACCCTGACCATCGAGACCGGCTGGATGGCCAAACAGGCCGCCGGGGCCGCGGTGGTCAGCTACGGGGAGACCGTGGCCATGGCCACGGCGGTGGACGGCGGTCCCCGGGACCTGCCCTTCTTCCCCCTGACGGTGGACTACCGGGAGAAGACCTTTGCGGCCGGGAAGATTCCCGGCGGCTTCTTCAAGCGGGAGGGCCGCCCGACCACCAAGGAGATCCTGGCCTGTCGCCTCACCGACCGCTCGGTGCGGCCCATGTTCGTGCCGGGCTACCACAACGAGGTCCAGATCATGGCCTCGGTCCTCTCCTTCGACCAGGAGAACGAGCCCGAGACCCTGGCGATGATCGCCTCCTTCGCCGCCCTCCACCTCTCCCCGATCCCCTTCATGGGCCCCATGGGAGCGGTGCGTCTGGGCTGGCTGGATGGCAACATCCTCATCAACCCGACCCGGAGCATCCTCCAGGACGAGCGCTGCCGCCTGGACCTCACCCTGGCCGCCACCCCCGAGGCGGTGGTCATGGTGGAGGCCGGGGCCCAGGAGCTGCCCGAGAAGGAGATCGTCCGGGCCCTGCGGGCCGGATACGAGGTCTGCCGGACCATCTGCGAGATGTGCGAGGAGCTGCGCCAGCTCGCCGCCAGCCCGCCGAAGCTGGAGGTGACCCCGCCGGAGTCCGACAGCGAGATGCTGGCGGCGGTCGAGAGCGAGCTGGGCGCCGAGCGCCTCCAGCAGGCCCTCCTCACCCCTGGCAAGCACGACCGGGACGCCGCGGTGGCGGCCCTCCGGGACGAGGTGGTGGCCGCCCTGGTCCCCGACGAGGGGGACGAGGAGGAGGTCGCCGGCAGGCGGGACCGGGCGAAGCGGGCCTTCACCGAGCTGGCCAACGCCGCGGAGCGGCGCCTGATCCTGGAGGGCACCCGCACCGATGGCCGGGGCACCCGGGACGTGCGGCCCATCGACATCCAGGTGGGCATCCTGCCCCGGACCCACGGCTCGGCCCTGTTCACCCGGGGCGAGACCCAGGCCCTGGTCACCCTGACCCTGGGCTCCGCCGACGACGAGCAGATCATCGACGGGCTGAACGCCGAGGAGGAGCGGCGGCGCTTCCTCCTGCACTACAACTTCCCGCCCTTCAGCGTCGGCGAGGCCCGGCCCATCCGGGGCACCAGCCGCCGGGAGTACGGCCACGGGGCCCTGGCCGAACGGGCCCTCCGGCCCTTGCTGCCCGACTACGAGGAGTTCCCCTACACCCTCCGCATCGTCTCGGACATCCTCGAGTCCAACGGCTCCTCGAGCATGGCGACGGTCTGCGGCTCCTCCCTGGCCATGATGGACGGGGGCGTGCCGGTGCGCAAGGCCGTGGCGGGCATCGCCATGGGCCTGGTCAAGGAGGGCGAGCGCTACGTGATCCTCTCCGACATCCAGGGCTCCGAGGACCATCACGGCGACATGGACTTCAAGGTGGCCGGGACCCGGGACGGGATCACGGCCCTGCAGATGGACATCAAGGTCAAGGGCCTGTCCGATGCCATCCTCACGGAAGCCCTGGAGCAGGCCCGGGAGGGCCGGCTGCACATCCTGGACTGCATGGACCGGGTCCTGGATCGGCCCCGGGCCCAGATCTCGGCCCACGCGCCGATCAACAAGACGGTGATGGTGCCCACGGAGAAGATCGGCTTCGTCATCGGGCCCCGGGGCGCCACCATCCGCAAGCTCCAGGAGCGCTTCGGCGTGGACATCAACGTCATGGACGACGGCACGGTCCAGGTCTCGGGCTCGCCGGTGCAGCGGGTGGACGCCGCCCTGGAGACCATCCGGGAGATGACCCGGGAGATCGAGATCGGCTCCCGGGTGGAGAAGGCCCGGGTGGTGTCCGTGAAGCCCTTCGGCTGCTTCGTGGACCTGGGTGGTGGCCAGGAGGGGATGTGCCACATCTCCGAGCTGGACGAGACCCGGATCCGGGAGGTGGAGGACATCTGCCAGGTGGGCGACGAGATCCCGGTGGTGGTGGTCAGCAAGGACGACCACGGCAAGATCCGGGTCTCCCGGCGCCTGGCCCTCCTCCCCGAGGAGGAGCTGGCGGCGGCCCTGGAGAGTGCCCAGAGGCCCCCGAGCGGGGGTCGCGGCGGCGGTCGTTCGGGCGGCCGGGGCGACCGGCGGGGGGACCGCCGGGGCGACTCCCGGGGCGAGCGGCGAAGAAGCGGGTCGCAGGCCCCGGCCTGAGGCCTTTCCTCCTAGGGGCGGCGAGGCGCTCCCCGACCCCAAGTCCTTGGGGTCGGGGAGCCCTGGCCGGCCTTCGTGCAACGAACCCCAGGAAAAGGGCTCCAACTTCTTGTAAGAACGGGCGATATCCTGGATAACATGAGGGAGAGGACCAGTCCGGAGGAATTCGCCATGAGGAACCACCTGCTCACCTGCATCGCCTGCGTCGCCCTGCTCGGGGCGGTGCCCGGCTCCCTGGTCGCCGCCCAGCAGGCGGCCGCCACGGAGTTCCGGGCCCCGACCCGCGCCGACGACGTGAAGGTGGATCCCGCGAAGATCGAGTACGGCCGGCTGAAGGACTTCCGGCCCGAGGAGGGCAAGCCCGTCGGCGTGGTCCGGCCGAAGGATGTCTACCTCGAGATCCCGGCCTACCAGACGATCCTGAAGGAGCGGATCGAGAAGGGCACCGCCCGCTGGAACCAGCTCATGCGGGAGGCCACGGCCGCCTACAAGCGGGCCATCCGCCGGGTGGGGGAGCAGGGCGGCTACGTCCTGATCGTCCAGGAAGGTGGCATCTCGGGATACCCGACCACCGACGTCACCCGCGAGGTGATCGACGCCCTCTAGGGCGGGAGGCCGAGGGGCAGGACCAGGCTTGTCCGCGTCCGGCTCTCCGCTGGCCGTCCCCCGGCCCCTGTCGCTGGCCTCGAAGGCTGCGGCAGGGGCCGTGCTGCTGCTGGCCGTGGGCTGCGCCCAGGTCTGGCAGCCCCTGGAGATGCCCGAGGAGGTCCACCGGGCCCTCGGGCACGTGCCGCCGCCGCCCCCGCCGGTGACGGGCCCAGGGGAGGAGGAGACGGTCGTGGTCCTGGCCGGCACCCTGGAGGATCGCTATCCGAACGTCCGTTTCCTTGAGAACGAGGATGGCACCTGGTCGGCCTACGTCGCCCTGCCCCTGGGGACCGTCGACAAGGTCATGCCGGTGCTCCAGGCCTCCTGCGCCTCCCTCAAGCGGGTCGAGGCGCCGGCCACTCTGGAGAAGGCGGCGGATCTCGGCGGGGTGATGTCGGGCGCCGCCGCCGGCCTGCCGACCTCGACGGGGGTGAGCTGGAAGCCGGCGGAGGACATCCTCCACATCCGCGGCCAGGAGGAGGACGTGGACGAGATCCTCGACCGGCTGGACTTCTTCTTCAACGCGGCGCCCCAGATCGAGATCAAGGCGGTCATCTACGAGCTCACCGATACGAGCCTCTTCGAGCGGGGCGCCGTGCCGGTGGGGACCAGCCCCTTCCTCCAGAACCTGGGCACGGTCCAGCCCACGGGTGAGGGGCCCTTCCTCCGGGCCCTGGGCGGGTCCTTCCCCACCGGCTCGGGCCAGACCCTGACCTCCGGGCCGGGTGGGGCCTTCCAGATCGCCATCCTGCACAACCAGCTCCAGCTCCAGGCCCTGGTCCAGGTCCTCTCCGGCCTCTCCAACGCCGACGTGGTCTCCAGCCCCAGCGTGGTGGTCCGGAACGGGGTGACGGCGAAGCTGGCCTCCACCGAGCAGATCCCGGTGCTCGAGCCGACCCAGGTCGGCGCCCAGGGTGTCACCAACCAAAAGATCGTTTGGAAGCCGGTGGGCGTCACCCTCGAGGTGCTGCCCTCCCTCATGGGGGCGGACACCATCCACCTGGTCATCCACGCCGAGGCCAGCCGGGTGGGCCGTCAGGTGACCATCTCCACGAGCAGCGGCGGCGAGCCCATCTTCTCGCCGATCATCAGCACCCGGACCGCGGACACCGCGGTCATGCTCCGGGCGGGGGAGACGGTGGTCATCGGCGGCCTGAAGCTCCGGGAGAAGCGCAGCTCGAAGAGCAAGGTGCCCATCCTCGGGGACATCCCGGTCCTGGACTGGATCTTCTCCTCCCAGAGCGAGGAGGAGGTGGAGACCGAGGTGCTCTTCATGCTGACTCCCGAGGTCAAGGCCAGGCCCACCATCTCGCGCCTGACCACCGACATCTTCGACCCCTTCGCCGAGACGGAGTAGGAGCGAGGAAGGGCCGTCCCCCCGGGCCCGTCCCAAGATGGTCTTCTAGACTGGACCCGATGCCCAGGATCCGTGGTCGCCGGCAGGGGCAGGAGGGGGTGGTCCTGATCCTCACCCTCTTCGTCCTCCTGATCACCTACGCCCTGGTCACCCAGCTCACCCTGGGGACCTCGGTGGCCCTGCAGACCAGTCGCAACGCCGCGACCCGGACGCGGATGCAGGCGGCCTGCCGGAGCGCGGCCCGGCAGTTTCTGGACACCCTGGCCGAGGATGCCGGCGGCGCGGCCGGCACCGCCGCGGGGGCCCTGGCCGGGGCCGCCGGATCCGGCGGGGCACTGGACGGTGGTCTGGGAGACAGTGCCGGCCTGGGCGCCGGCGACGGCGGCCAGGGGGATGGTGGCGAGGAGGAGGGCGCCGACGCGGACTCCTGGGAGGACGCCTGGGCGAAGCCCATGCGCATCCTCATGGGCGACATCGAGATCACCGCCTGGGCCGAGGACGAGAACGCCAAGTTCAACCTGCTGACCCTGGTGGCCGAGGACGAGGAGTTCCGCCTGGAGGCCCGGGAGATCTGTACCCGCATCCTGGACCGCCTCCGGGAGGAGCGGGACGACGATCTCTCCTACCTGGACGCCCGGCGGATCACCGAGGAGATCGTGGAGTGGCTGGAGGCCGAGGACCGGGACCAGGACTGGCCCCGTCCCGAGCGCTTCTCCAACGACGAGGAGGAGGACCGGGTCCTGCCCTTCACGCTGGAGGAGCTGATGCTCCTGGAGCACGTGAGCCCGGAGCTCTACTACGACCAGGTGGTGGACGAGGACACCCTGGCCCCGGGGCTGGAGTCGGTCTTCACCGTCTGGACGAGCGTGGACCTGGCGCCCCCGGGCAGCCTGGAGGGCGAGTCGGCGGGCGCTGGCGGGGCCAGCGGCGCCGCCGGGGCTCCGGCCGGGGCCGGCGGCGCCGGTGGCGCGGACGGCGCAGGCGCGGGCGGCGCGCCCCAGGCCGAGACGTCGGGCCCGAGCGCCCAGGAGGGCGGGGAGGAGGGCGGGCCGCCGCCTGCGGGCGGCCTGTCCGGGGCCGCCGGCGGGGAGCCGGCCGTCGGCATCGTCCTGAACCTGAACACCATGCCCCGGCCGGTGCTGGAGGGCCTCATGGCGCCCGCGGAGCTGCCCCGGATCGTTGTCCAGGACATCCTCGAGTACCGGAACGAGGTGGACGAGGAAGCCCTCCAGGAACAGGAGGACCAGGACCAGGAAACCCGGGAGCTCGAGGAGGCCCTGTACGGCAGTGCCGACGAGGAGCCCCACCGCTTCTTCCGGAGCCTGGAAGACCTGGACGAGATCGAGTCCTTCCAGACCCGGGTGGACCAGGAGGCCCGGGACAGGTTCCTGACCTGGGTCGACGTGAAGTCCGACGTCTTCTCGGTCTTCCTCTACGCCCGCATCCCCCCCCAGGACTGGCGGCCGAGCTACCGCTACGACGAGCCCCCAGGTCCCGTACTCCGGCTCCGGGCGGTGGTCTGGCGCCGCCAGACGGAGCAGGGCGCCCGTCTCCTCTACCTGGTTCCCTGGCACGAGGTGCCGAACACGCGCTGGCGGGTGCCTGACTTCCAGGACGAGCTGCCGCCCTTCGTGCCGCCGGACTACTACTTCCGGTAGCCCCCGTTGGCGGCGACGAGGAGCCGCAGGCCGTGGCGCAGCTCGGCGAGCTCCGGCGGCGTCTCCACGAGGGTCAGGAGGCGGCGCAGCTCCCGGGCCTCCTCGAGGATCGGCCGGGTGGGTCCCTCCCGGGCCGCTCGGGCCTGGAGCCTGGCCCCCTGGCAGGCGAGCCCGGGGAGGAAGGCGCCGCCGCTGAGGTGCCGGGCCAGCCGGGTCAGGTCCCGGCGCAGCTGGCCGCGGGGCAGGCCCAGGTGCCGGGCCAGGACGGCCAGGCGCCGGCGTCCCGGGGGCAGGTCCAGCGCCGCCAGGCGGGTGGCCAGGGCCGCCAGGTCCGGGGGCAGGGCGTCCGCTGCCGGCCAGGCGGGGGCGGGTGGCTCGAGCCGGAGGGGGTGGCACCGGTGTGCGCGTTCCCACACCCGCCATGCCGCCCGGCGCCAGGCCCGCCGCCAGGACAGGTCCGGTTCGATGGCCCGGGCCAGCCAGGCCTCCCCCAGGGCCTCCCGCCAGTCCCGGCCGGCGTGGGCCGGGGGCAGCCCCGGAGGAAGCGGCGGCGGCGGGGGGCAGGCAGGCGTGACCAAGACCCTCCACCGCTACCGTCTCGTCGGGAATCCGGCAAGGGAGCGGCCGGCACTCTTGCACCGGACCCGGGCTGCGGGAGAATGGCCAGCACCTGCGGCGTCCCCATCCCTTTCCCGAGCCACCTGCCAGCCAGCCATCCATGCCCGCACTCGCTGTCGTCGGCCTTCAGTGGGGGGACGAGGGCAAGGGGAAGGTCATCGACGTCCTCTCGGCCCGGGCCGATGTCGTGGCCCGCTACGCCGGCGGCAACAACGCCGGGCACACGGTGGTGGCCGGGGGCGAGAAGTTCGTCCTCCACCTGATCCCCGGGGGCGTGCTCCACCCCGGGACCCTGAACCTGATCGGCCGGGGTGTGGTGGTGGACCTCCGGCACCTGGCCCGGGAGATGCAGGGGCTGGAGGAGCGAGGCGTGCCCGTCCGGGAGCGGCTCCGGGTGGATGCCCGCTGCCACGTCATCTTCCCCTACCACCGGCACGTGGACGGCCTGGCCGAGACCTGGCGGGGTGAGGGGCGCATCGGCACCACCGGTCGGGGCATCGGTCCGGCCTACGCCGACAAGGTGGCCCGGACCGGCATCCGCCTGGCCGACATCCTGGAACCGGAGTACTTCGAGCGCCGCCTGCACGCGGCCCTGGCCGAGAAGTCGGCGATCATCTCCAAGGTCTTCGGCGACCGGCCCGAGCGGGACGACGAGCTCCTCGAGGAGTACCGGGCCCTGGCCGAAGACATCCGGGACCTGGTGGTGGATGGCGGCGCCCTGCTCCGGGCCGCCCACCGGGATGGCCGGCGCATCCTCTTCGAGGGCGCCCAGGGAACCATGCTGGACCTGGATGCCGGCACCTACCCCTTCGTGACCTCTTCCTGGGCGGGTGTCTGGGGAGTGGCCGGCGGCACCGGCTTCCCCCCCTGCGCCATCGGCCGGGCGGGGGCCGGGGCCGGCCCCGGCGTCCACGAAGACGCGAGCGGTACTCGGATCGGGATCCGAGCACAGCGGC
>CAYMFV010000068.1:0-11013 GCA_964389745.1 uncultured Planctomycetales bacterium
AGAAGAAGCGCTGTGCCCGGCGCCCGTCGCACTTGCGGGGGTAGGTGCCCCGGCGGATCCAGAGGAAGGAGCGGCGGCCGCGGCGGGAGGGGCAGTCGTCGTGGGGGCAGAAGGGTGGCTGGAAGCGGCTCATGGTGGTGTCCGGGCGCGGCCAGGAGGGCCGTCTGCCCTGGACGACGGTCCCGGGGGCCCGGGGTTACGCTTCCCCGGGTACTCCGCCTCCAGCAAAGGGGGCCAGTATCCCGGGGGGGCCTAGAATGGTCCCTCGATGAGCACGCGCCTGACCGAGAGACTTCCCCAGGAAGTCCACTTCTGCGAGTGCTGGGCCCGGGACGGGCTCCAGTCGATCACCACCCTGGTGCCCACCGAGCGCAAGCTCGAGATGGTCCACCGGATGATGGACGCCGGAGTCCGGGAGCTGGAGCTGACCTCCTTCTCCCATCCCAAGCTCCTGCCCCAGTTCGCCGACGCCGAGGAGATGCTGCGCCGGGTACGCCGGGACACGGACACCCGCTTCCGCATCCTGATGCCCAACATGAAGGGCTGGGAGCGCCTGGAACGCCTCCTGGACGAGGGCCTCTTCGCCCACAAGATCATCCTCATGATCTCCGCCAGCGAGGCACACAACCTGCGCAACTTCCGCCGCAACCACGACGCAGCCATGCAGGAGCACGCCGCCATCATGGAGCGAGCCCTGGCCCGGAACGTCGAGATCGTCGGCTGCGTGGGCACCGTCTACGGCTGCGCCATCATGGGCGACGTGCCCCTGGCGGAGGTAGACAAGCTGGTGGCCTTCTACCGGGATCACGGGGCCAGCCTGCTGATGCTCGGCGACACGACCGGCATGGCCAACCCGGTCCAGGTGGAGCAGGTCCTGGAGCATCTCTTCGCGAAGTTCCCGGAGGTGGAGTTCCTGGCCCACTTCCACGACACCCGGGGCACCGGCGTGGTCAACTCCTGGGCCGCCCTGTGCATGGGCGTGCGCTGGGTGGACGGCTCCCTCGGCGCCATCGGCGGCCAGCCGGCCAGCGGCGCCGCCCTCTACCACCTGGGCTACAAGGGCAACACCTGCTCCGAGGACCTGGTGGCCATGCTCGAGGAATGCGGTGTCCGCACTGGCCTCGACGTGGACCGCTTCCTGGAGGTCGGCCGTCGGGCCGAGGAGATCCTCGGCTTCGAGATGCGCGCCAACGTCATCCGTTGCGGCCGGGTCAACCACGATCCTGCCCCTGCGGAGAAGGCACCGGGCGTCCGCCAGGGCGAGGCGCCCCCGGCCTCCTGACTCCCGGACCGTGCGCATCCTGATCGTCTACCGCGGGCTGCCCTGGCCCATCTGGGAGGGCTACCACCTGCGTGTCCTGCACCTCTTCCGGCGTCTGGCCCGCCGCCACGAGGTGCACCTCCTGGGCCTCCTGCACACCGAGGAGCAGGCGGCCAGGGAGGTGGACCTGGCCCGGGAGGGCATCTTCGCCTCCATCCGGACCCTGTGGCTGCCCCGGCGGAGCCCCTGGGGGAGGCTGCGTACCAACCTGGGCCTGGGACCGGCGCCGGCCGCCTTCCACGCCGAGTACCCGGGCTTTGCCCGGCGGCTCCGGGGGGTGCTGGCGGACCTCCGGGACCGCCACGGGCTGGAGGCCGGCTACGTCTTCGACCCCTGGGCGGACCTCCTCCTGGCGGAGGCCCTGGTCCTGCCCACCCTCCTGGACGTCTGCGACTGCCGGACCCTCTTCTTCCGGCGCCGGGCGGAGCGGGGAGACCTCGGCTTCCTGGCCCGACTCCGCAACGCCCAGATGCGGCGCCGCTACGCCGGCTACGAGGCCTTCCTCCTCCGGCGGTACCCGGTGGCCACGGTGGTCAGCCCCGCCGACCGGCAGGAGTGCCTGCGCCTCTGCCCCGAGGCCCGGGTGGAGGTCATTCCCAACGGCGTGGACCTGGAGATGTTCCGCCCCCTCCCCGAGGTGGCGGAGATCCCCGGGCGGTTGATCCTCTTCGGCAACATGGACTTCCTGCCCAACGCCGACGCCGCCGTCCGGGTCGCCCGTTGCATCCTGCCGCGGGTTCGGGAAAGACACCCCGAAGCCAGCTTCACCATCGTCGGTACCCGTCCCCTGCCCGAGGTCCGGCGCCTGGCCGAAGAGGTCCCGGGGGTGGAGGTGACGGGCCGGGTGGAGGACCTGAAGCCCTGGATCGCCCGGGCCTGCATGCTGGTGGCGCCCATGCGCTTCGGCGCCGGCATCAAGAACAAGGTGCTGGAGAGCCTGGCCATGGAGAAGCCGGTCGTGACCAACGCCACCGGCACCGAGGCCCTGGGACCGGAGGTGCGGCGCCTCCTGGTCACCGGCGAGAGCGACGAGGAGCTGGCCCGGGCGGTGAGCGAGCTCCTGGACGATTCCGCCCGGCGACGGGAGCTGGGCCGTCTGGGCCGGGAGGCCATGGCCCGGCACCATTCCTGGGACGCGGCCGCCGCTCGCTACGAGGCACTCCTCGCCGAGCTAGCCGCTCAGAAGTCGGCGTAGATGCCGAGGGCGAAGCTCATGGACGCTGCCTGGTCCACCAGGCTGGCGGCATTGCGTCCGTTCACGTCCAGGTAGGCGATGTTGATGATGCCCACCAGGCCCACCGGGTCGAAGAGCTGGTAGCGGAAGCCGGCCTCGGCATCCAGGTAGAGGCCACCATCGTAGGACGTGCTTCCCTTCGGGGACTCGCTGGCAGAGACGACCCAGCCGAGGCCCGGCCCCACGTACCAGGACCAGTCCTTCATCCGGGGAATGGGCCACTGCCAGCGCCACTGCAGCCGGAGGACACTGGCGTCGATGGTGCGGCTCACGGAGCTCGCCCTCCCGCTGCGCCACTGCAGCCAGGAGACCGCCAGGTTCGAGTCCCGGGTCACGGCGAAGGTCTCCCAGGTGAGGCCCAGGCCGCTCAGGCTGGCGTCGGTGCTGACCCCGTCCACGACCTGCCGGGCGCCGGCGCTGGCGAAGGTGTACTCCAGGCTGACCAGGTTCTCCGGGGCCCGGGGCCGGCTGACACAGGCCAGCGAGGCCAGGCCCAGGAGGAGGAGCGGCAGGATACGGAGCCGGACGGGCGGGCGGGGGGACATGGCGAGATGGATGATCCCTGCGCCCAGAGCGGGGGGCAAGGCGGGTCGATCAGGGAACGACGACCGTGACCGGGTTGGAGTCCCGGATGTCCCCGGCCTGGGCCGAGGCGGCCTCGAAGTAGAGGGTGAGCCCGGCTGCCGCCGGGGGGACCGGGCCGCTGGTCCAGGAGGAGGTGCCCTGGCCGTCGGTGGTGCCCTGCCAGGCCACCGTCACCGGCGCCGCCAGGTCGAAGGGATGGCCGTGGAGGGTGCTGCCGCCCAGGCTCCGGGACCAGAGGAGCCACCAGTCGGCGCTGGCGTGGGCCCCCTGGATGGCGAAGGTGGCCGTGCTGCCCACCGCCGCCGTGGCCGGCCCCGTGAGGGTGATCTCGTCGGTCCGGGGCACGTCCTGGAGGGAGACGATGCGGAAGTCGTCCACGTTCCAGCCGCCGAGCTGCATGCGCCCGTCAGTCTCCAGCTCGAAGCGGACCACCACGGCGGCCTGCCCGTCGGCCCAGGGGGAGATGTCCAGGACCATGGGCCGCCAGGACGTGTCCACGATGTTGAAGGCGTCCCCGCCCAGCCCCATCGGGTTCTCCCAGGCCACCTGGCCGTTCACCAGGATCCGGGCCCGGTCGTAGGGCGCCGCCTCCACCGTCAGCCAGCGCTGGAAGATCAGGGTGGTGTGGGTGGAGGCCCGGCAGTCCACCGCCGGGGCCTCCAACCAGTTGTGGACGCCCGTGTTGTAGGCACCGTTGGCCGTGCCCGTGCCGAGATCGTTGCCCCAGCAGTTGCTGCCGCCGGCCGCCGCTGCCGGGTCCTGCCACGGCAGACCCTGGTGGCGGCTGGCCGTGCCGCCCTTGCCCTGGGGCGCGCCCCGCTCCCAGTCGTCCTCCCGGGTGATCATGCCGTGGGTCCAGCCCTCGTCGGTAGCGCCCTCGAAGTCGTTGGCGTAGAGCTGCACCAGGCGGCCCACCGCGAAGGACCAGGTGTCGGCCCCCGGGCCGGAGGCCGCCGGCATCCAGCCCCGGCGCCCCTGGCCGTCCTCCGCCAGGAGGTAGTAGTCGACCACCGCCGGCGCCGTCTGGCCGGGGATGTCCCCGCGCCACTCGTCGGGGTTGCCGGTGGGAGCCATCGGCACGGCCTGCCAGGAGCCGCCCTCGACCCGGTACCAGGTGGTCACCGCGGTGACCGTGGAGCCCGGGTTGTTGGCCGCCACCGTGGCGAGCACCGGGTAGGGGCCGATCTCGTCCTCGGTGCTGTCCAGGGGCTGGTGCTGGATGGCGAAGGGCACGCCGTCGACCCGGAGGATGTGGAAGCCCTCCTCCATGTCGGTGACGTAGACCACGCCGCTCGGGGCGAAGGGATAGCAGCCCCAGGCGCCCTTGTAGCCCGCCCCGGCCTGGAAGGGGCTGGTGTCGTAGCTCCCCACCAGGCGGATGTTCGTGGGGTCGCTGATGTCCAGACAGACGAATCCCTCGGTGTAGTACGAGCAGTAGGCCCGGTCGCCCCGGAGGTAGACGTTGTGGACGATCGTGTTCGGCCCCACCGACCACTCGTCGAGCCTGCGGATGTTGCCGGGGCTGGAGATGTCCCAGAGGGTGACGTGGCCCCAGGTCGTCTCGTCGGTCGTGGCGCACAGCGTGGACGTGGCGTTGGCCCAGGTGTTGTGGGTGAACTGGCCGGGCGTGATGACCGAGCCCAGGGTCGGGAAGGAGGGGAGCCCTGTCACCGAGACCAGGCGATATCGGCCGTCGTAGATCTCGGCCAGGTGGGCCTGGCCGCTCTGGACGTGCAGGTCGTGGACGTAGGGCGCGGAGTAGGTGGCGAGCAGGCTCGGGTTCTCCGGATCGGTGGCCAGGTCCAGGACCCGCATGCCCCGATTCGTGCCGCACACGTAGGCCACGCCGGCGCCGGTGTCGATGGCGATGTTGTGGGCGTTGTCCCAGAGACCGGCGCCCCAGGTCTTCAGGAGCACGGGGTTCTCGGGATCCGCCAGGTCCACGATCTGCACACCGCCACCCCCCTCGGTGACCACGTAGGCGTAGTGGTCCCAGGTCTTCATGTCCCGCCAGATGGAGACGGGGCCCGCGATGAAGGCGGTCTCGTAGGGGGCGCCGGGCTGGGTGCAGTTGTAGATGGCGGTGCCGTTGATGGTGCCCACCAGGGCGTACTCCCGGCCATCCGGAGCGGTGTAACCCCAGACGTCGTTGTACTGGCCGTAGGTCTTGACCTTGGCCAGGAGGACGACGCCGTTGCCCTGGGCCGGCAGGAAGGGGGCGGCCAGGAGGCCAGCCAGGAGGAGCAGGAGGAGGGTGCGGGAGGAAGCCATGGCAGTGCAACCAGGAACCCAGGCTAACGAGCAGGGGCGGCGGGTCAAGGCCCACCGCCCCGGCAGGGAGTGGCTGGTGGGGGCCCTCAGCGCACGCGGAGCGCCAGCAGGTTGCTGTCCTGGATCTGACCGGAGACCACTGCCAGGACCTCCACGAAGACCGTGCGGCCGGCGGCCTTGGGCGGCACCGGGCCGCCGCTCCAGGCGCCGATCCCGGCCGGATCCGCCGTGCCCGTGGCGGCCACGAACCAGGGATCGCCCAAATCGAAGGGATGACCCTGGATCAGGGTGCCGGTGTCCCGGAGGGAGTAGAGCAGCGACCAGGCGGCCCCGGGCGTCATCCCGGTGAAGAGGTAGGAGAGGGTGTCGCCGACGCCGGCCTCGCCGGTGCCGGTGAGGAGGATGGTATCGGTGGAACCGGCCGGGCCGATGCTCAGGAGCTCCACGTCGTCCAGGTTCCACCCGCCCAGCTCCAGACCGCCGTCGCTCTCCAGCTCGAAACGGATCTGCACGCCGGCGCGGCCGTCGGCCCAGGGGGAGATGTCCAGCTCCACCGGGGTCCAGGCAGAGTCCAGGACGTGGCTGCCCACCGGGTTCTGCCAGGCCAAGTTGCCGTCCACGAGGATCCGGGCGTGGTCGTACTGGCCGTCCTCCACGGTCAGCCAGCGCTGGAAGTGCAGGCGCACACCGGTCTCTCCCGTGAAGTCCAGGGGGGGGGAAGCGAGCCAGTTGAAGACGTTGCTGGCGTAGGCGCCGTTCCAGCCGCTGGGACCCAGGTCGTTGCCCCAGCAGCGGTCGCCGGACCAGGCGGCGGCCGGATCGCTCCAGCTGACACCGTAGGAACTGCCCGAACGGCCCTGGGGCAGGTCCCGCATCCAGTCGTCCTGGGTGGCCACCTGGCCATGGGTCCAGCCCTGGTCACTGGTGCCTTCGAAGTCGTAGAAGGCCAGGTGGCGGACGGCGCCGACCACGAAGGAGTGCCACGCTTCGCCGGGAGAGAAGCCGTCCGGCAGCCAGCCCTGGTCCCCGGCCGCGTCGGTGGCCACCAGGTAGTAGTCCACCCGGGCCGGCGAGACCTGCCCGGGGATGTCGGCTCGCCACTGGTCCGGCACGCCGGTGGGGGCCATGGCCGTCGTCTGCCAGCCGCCGTTGTCGACACGCCAGTGGAGCTCCGCGGCCACCACGGGATCGCCGCCGGCGGCCGTGACGGAGGCCAGCACCGGGTAGGGGCCCTGCTCGTTGCCGGTGTCCGGGAGGGGCGTGTGGGCCAGGAGCGGCCCCAGGGGCCGGGCCAGCTCGGCGACCATCGCCAGGGCGCCCCGGGTGATGTCGGTGGCCAGGGGGAAGTCGTTGGCGGAGACACCGACCACGTCCTGCGTGGTGTGGATGAAGGGACTGTAGTCGCCAATATCCTCGAAGGGGAAGCAGGCCGGAAAGCCGTGTCGCGTGAAGGAGCGGTGGTCGCTGGTGCCGCCGGAGAGCGGCCCCATGTTCACCTGCAGCCCTGGCACGTAGGCGGCGTAGGCGTCGGCTCCGAAGGCGTTCAGGGCCGGGCTGCTGTCGTTGGTCACGAAGTCCACGCTCAGGGTGTCGCCCGCCTTGCGGTAGGCCGTCATGTCGAGCTGGATCATCCCCACCACGTCGGCGCCCTGGGACTCGAGCCAGGCGGCGTAGGCCTCCGAGCCCAGGAGACCGAGCTCCTCGCCGGTCCAGGTGCAGAAGCGGATCGTGTAGGCGAAGTCCTCCTGGGCGAGGATGCTGGCGATCTCCAGGACGCCGGCCACCCCGGAGGCATCGTCGTCGGCTCCCGGTGCCGGTGCCGTGGCCCCGGCGAAGTTCAGGGAATCGATGTGACCGCCGACGACGACGATCCGGCTCGGATCCACCTGCCCGGGCAGCTCGGCGATCACGTTGTCGCCGTCCGGGTCGTAGTCGAAGAGGCTGGTTGCCAGGCCGAAGGAGGCGAGCTCCGCCTGGGCCCACTGGACCGCCTGGAGCTCGCCAGGCTGGCCGTGGCGGCGGGTGCCGAAGGCGACCAGGGTGTTCACGTAGGCCTCCAGGTCCGCCTGGCTGACCTGGGCCACCAGGGCCTGGATGGAGGGCTTCGGCGTCACCGCCCGGTGACCCCGGCCCGAGAAGACGGCCGGGGTCATGGGCCGACCGGGCCAGAGGAGGCGGAAGGCCCCGTGGCAGCTCCGGTGCTGGCCCGCGACGGCCTTGTACGCTACCTCGTCCAGGGCCCGGATCGTCACCCGGCCGTCGGGCGAGGACCAGAGGAGGCGACCCGCGGACAGGGGAGGGCGGCCGGCGGCGCCGTGGCGGTGCCGGTCCACCACCACCGCCCGCTCTCCGGGGAGGAGCGGGGGCAGGAGGGCGGCCGGGGCGAGCGGTGCCTTGGTGCCGGCGAGACCAGCGAGCCAGCCGCCCATGTCGTCCAGGCCGAGGCCGGCGGCCACGATCCGATCCCGGAGGCCGAGGTCCTCGCCGTAGTGGTACACGGCGAGGGTGGCCGGGCCCTGGGGCGCGGGGACGGCCAGGAGAAGGAGCAGGAGGACGGATGTCATGGCGGGCAGGGGGGCGGAGTCGTGGAGGGGAAAGGGCGCGCCCCCCCGCCCGGGGGCGGGCGAGGGGGCGCGGAGCGGCGGGCGCCGCCCGGGCCGGGAGGCCGCTACGGGATGGTCACCGAGACCACGTTGGAGTCGAAGAGGTCCGGCCCGGTCTGGGCAGCGACCTCGAAGTGGATCGTCCGGCCGCTGGCGGCTCCAGGCACGGGGCCCACGCTCCAGCTGCCGACGCCGGTGGGATCGGCGTTGCCGGTGGCGGCCACGGTGTAGGGCGCGCCCAGGTCGAAGCTGTGGCCGGCCACGGTGCTGCCGTTCAGGTTCAGGGAGTACGCCAGCCAGGTGGCGGCACCCCCCGGGGCGTTGGTGTAGGAGAAGGCCAGCATGTCGCCGACGTTGGCCGTCGCCGGGCCGCTCAGGAGGATGGTGTCGGTGGTGCCCACCGGCGCCACGCTGAACAGCTCCACGTCGTCGATGTTCCAGCCGCCCAGCTCCAGACCTCCGTCGCTTTGCAGCTCCCAGCGCAGGACCACGCTGGGGTTGTTGTCGGCCCACGGGCTGATGTCCAGCTCCTGGACACTCCAGGCCGTGTCCAGCACGTGGCTGGTGGCCGGGTTCCGCCAGGCGATGTTGCCGTTGACCTTGATCAGGGCGTCGTCGTAGATGCCCTGCTCGACCGTGAGCCAGCGGGCGAAGCGCAGGAAGACCCCGAACTCACCGCTGAGGTCCAGGGCCGGGCTCTCCAGGTAGTTGTGGGTCCGCGCCGCGTAGGCGCCGTTCCAGCCCGTGTTGCCCAGGTCGTTGGCCCAGACCTTGCTGCCGCTCCAGGCGCTGCTGGGATCGCTCCAGGAGACGCCGAAGGAGGAGCCGGACTTGCCCTGGGGCGCGCCGCGCTGCCAGTCGTCCTGGGTGGCCACCAGGGTGTGGGTCCAGCCCTCGTCGGTCAGGCCTTCGAAGTCGTTGAAGTAGATCTGCTTGACCACGCCGACGATGAAGCGCCACTCGCCGTTGCGGGGCTCCCGCTCGTGGTTGCCCTGCCCGTCGTCGGCCTCGATGTGGTAGAGGACGAAGGCCGGGCTCTGCTGGCCGGGAATGTCGGCGCTCCAGGTGCTGCCGCCGGTGTTCACCATCGGCACCGTGACCGGGGTGCCGCTGTTCACCTGGTAGACGACCTGGGCGCCGGTGATCGAAGCCCCGATCAGGGACGTGATCTGGGCGTCCACCGTGTAGGGGCCGTTCTCGTTGGTGGTGTCGGGAAGGGGCGAGTGGACGATCTGGATGAACTGGAGGTCGACTCCCGGGAAGCCCTGCTCCCGGAAGCCGCCATCGATGTCGTCGAAGTTCGGCGTGCCGTTCAGGATGTTGCCGTCGTCGTCGTCCAGAGTCAGCCAGTGGTCCTCGACGATGGTCTGGATGGTGCCATCGTTGTAGGTGTTCATCCAGGCGAAGAAGAGGGTGTCGGCCACCAGGTCGCCTGTGCTGTTGCCCAGGGTGTTGTTCAGGTTGCGCCGAACCTTCCACAGGGCTCCCATGAGCACCTCGCCGTCGGCGTGGACCTCGCCGTAGCAACCCGGGTTGGCATCGCCGCAGAACTGCCGGGTGTTGTTGCCGCTGCGGATGAAGCTGGTGCCGCCGAAGAAGCCGTCGCCGACGATGGGCGTGTCGTAGAGGTACATGGCGAAGACGTCGGCATTGCCCTCGCCGAAGCCATCGGCACCGTTGCCGCTGCCGTAGAGGTCGTTCCCCCAGTGCCCCTCCTCGTGGGCCACCACCGTGCTGTAGGCGGTGTTCACACAGCCACCGCCGGAGCGGTAGAAGTTGATCGAGGAGCCATTGTAGAAGGCGTTGCAGGTCGCATTGATGTTGACCTTGGCGAGCACCTGGAAGTCGAAGGTCGTGTCGGTGGGATCGATGGCCTTCGTCCACTCCCGCATGTCGACCACGGCGTCGAAGGCATTGGCCTGGGCGGTGATCAGCTCGGTCTGGCCCGGGTTCATCGTGGCGCTGCCGGGCACGCCGGGCGTGAAGCTCTGGGTCAGGGTGTAGTTGCTGCCAGCCTGGTTCTCGACCCGGACCCATGGGCCCCGGAAGCGGAAGGTGACGTCCACCGGGTTCGGGCCGGCATTGGCGATGACGAAGTCGCCGCTGGTGTCGGTGGTGGTGTTCCCCACGGCGCTGGTCACCTCCAGGAAGCGCATGGCCTGGAGGGTCTCGGGATTGCCGCTGATGTCCGGGAGCGTGCCCGGCGTCGCCCAGGCGTCCACGTGCCCGATCACGTCCTGATGGTGGACGAGCTGGTCGCTGGCCAGGACCGCGTTGCTGCCGTCGTCGGCGGCCACGTAGACCCGGCGGCCGGAGGGTACCCCGTCCTGGACGGGGGTGCGCAGCTCCACCGCCCAGGCCAGCCGGGGCTCCAGGAAGCGGCCGGCGCCGTGGGGCAGGATGACCAGCTCGGGGTCGGCCAGGAAGGTGGCCAGGCGGCCCTCGAGGCGCTGGTACTCGGCGTGGGCGGCGGCCACGGCCTCGAAGGGGCCGGTGACCGGGGCGACCGGCAGGTCCGCCAGGTCCGGGAGGCCCGTGCTGTCCACGGCCAGGAGCCGGGAGGCGGTGTCGAAGAGGATGGTGACGCTGCCCCGGACCACCGGCACCCCGGCCACCACCTGGCGGAACTGCACCGCCACCTTGTCGCTGCTGCCGATGTGGGCGAGATGGATGCGGCGGACCACCGGGTCCGCCAGCACCTGGGGATCCACCCGGAACATGCCGTGGACGGCGTCCACCCAGTCCAGGGCCAGTTCCACGAACTCCTCGTCGCTCCGGGCGCTCCAGGGCGACGGGGCCGCCCCGCCGAAGAGGTAGCGGCCGGCCGCGGTCCGGCTGTCCACCCGGAGGATCCAGGCGGGGCCATGCTCCTGCTGCCAGGCGGCGAGGGCGGTGCCTACGGGGTCCCGGAGAGGGGCCTCCTGCTGGGCGGGGACGGGCACGGCGAGGAGAGCGGCGGCAAGGAGGCCGCCCGGCAAGGTCAGGGATCGGTGCATGCT
>CAYMFV010000069.1:0-10967 GCA_964389745.1 uncultured Planctomycetales bacterium
CCCCTCCGCGGCACGGCGCGATAGTAAGTACAGGACCGCAGCACGGCCGCGCCCGGCCACCGCCCCCACGCCCGGGACGGCCCGACCCCCGGCGGCTACAAGCTCTCCTGGGGCCCGGACCTCTCCTACGCCCGGGACCGCCTGCGGCCGGACTGGGTCCGGGCCTGGATCCGCGACGCCCAGAAGATCTACCCGGGCACCAAGATGCCCACGGCCAGCGGCTTCCTCGCCGATCCGAAGCTGCAGGACATCCTCGAGGGGGACGCCGCCACCCTCATCGAGGCCATGAAGGACTTCCTGATGAACTCTGACCGGGTCCAGAAGGCCTCCCCGGCCGTCAGCATGGACGAGGAGCCCGCATCGGACCCGAGCGGCACTGGCGGCAACTGACCCTGGCGATCCGCACCCCAACCGTCCTACGAGACCACAGTCATGAAGAGCCCGCACTTCCTCATCAGCCTGGCCGTCCTCGGCCTCCTGGCTGCGCCCGTCCTGGCCACCCGACCCGGCGGCGAGCCCGCCACGGGGGGGGGGACCCTCTCCGGCAAGGTCGTCTTCGCTGGCGAGGCCAAGGACATTCCCAAGGCCAAGGTCCTGGACATGAGCTCCAAGCCGGAACACGCCGAGCACTGCCTCCAGGCCGCCGACAAGAACGAGCGGAGCTTCCTGGTGGACCCGGCGACGAGGGGCATCGCCAACGTCTTCGTGGAGATCCGCAAGGTCACCAAGGAGAAGTGGCAGCCCGCCGGGGAGATCCATCCGGTGGACCAGAACCACTGCCGCTTCGAGCCCCACGTGATGGTGGTCCCGGTGGGCAAGGAGATCACCTTCGCCAACTCCGACCCCTTCATGCACAACGTGCACTTCTACTGCCGGAAGAACCCCCAGGCGAACTTCGGCATCCCGGAGCACGGCAGCAAGAAGGTGACCCTCAAGTCCGACGAGAAGATCCGGGTCAAGTGCGACGTGCACCCGTGGATGGAGTCCTGGGTCATCGCCACCTCCAACCCCTACCACGCCCTGACCGGCAAGGACGGGAGCTTCAGCATCCCGAACGTGCCCCCGGGCACCTACGAGGTCCGCTTCTGGCACGAGAAGCTGGGCATGCTGAAGGTGAAGAAGTTCGAGATCGGCGCGGACGGCGCCACCCTCGAGGTCAAGCACGACGACCCGAGCTGGAAGTCCTGACGCCGGGAGAGGCGCCGTGGTCCGCCGGCCGGATCCCGGGCGGAGGAGCCCCGCGGGGCTCCTCCGCGCCGCTTTGCCCCTCCTGACCGCCGTCGCCCTCCTGCCGGCCTGCGGGACCCGTCCTGGCGGCGGGATCCTCCTGGGCGACGCCGCCCGGGGCCGGGCGGTCTTCCACGGCCGGGGCCGCTGCGGCGAGTGCCATCGACTGGAGGGACGGGGCAGCCCGGTCCGGGGCCCCTCCTTCGACGCCCACTGGGCCTCGGGCCCGGCCCTGGCGGAGCGCCTCCGGGAGCGCCCCAGACCGCCGGAGTACCCGGAGCGGGTCCCCGGGGACGCCTGGCTGCTCCGGAGCCTCCTGGAGCCCGGCCGCGACCAGCTCGAGGGCTTCGCCGGCCCCATGCCGGCGGCCCGAGGCCCGCTGCTCCGGCTCTCCCGCCAGGACCTGGCGGACCTCCTGGTCCTCCTGAACCCCGGGCCACCGGCCCGCTGGATCCCGGACCTGCCGGCGCCCGGTCCGAATCCCTGGGAGCTGCTGGAGGGGGGCGACCCCCAGCGGGGCGAGGCCTGGTTCTTCCGGCCCGACGACTCGGCCTGCTCCGGCTGCCACGTCCTGCGCCTGCCCCGCCTGGAGCCCCGCTACCACCCGGCCTTCTGGCGGGAGGGCAGCCTGGTGGGCCCCGATCTCACCCGGGTGGCCCTCCTCCTCACTCCCGAGGAGGTGATGGACGCCATCCTCCAGCCCCATGCCGCCCGGACGCCGGGCTTCCGGGACGTGGTCCTGGAGACCGAGGGGGAGCGCATCCTCGCCGGCCTGCTCCTGGCCGACGGCGAGCCCGGGGTCCTCCTCCTGGAGGCCACTCCGGCGGGGCCCGAGTACCGCTGGGTCGAGCGGGACTCCATCGCCAGCCTGGAGCTGGCGGAGCGCTCCCGGATGACCCACGTCTTTGCCGAGCTCCTGGACCCGGGCCAGCTCCTGGACCTCCTGGCATTCCTCCGGCAGGTGGCCCGGGAATCCCGGCAGCTGGGGCTGGCGGGCCGCCCCGGATGCCCCTGGGGGGCGCGGGATCCGGTCCGGGCCCTCTACGATGGCCGCTGGCCGGCCGAGGCCCGCCCGGAACTGCTGCAACTCCTTCCCGGTCTTCCCGTAGAGGAACACGGTTCGGCAACCCCGCGCGAGTCCTGCCCGGAAACACCATGAGACCCATCGCCATCCTCACCGCCGCCCTCCTGGCGGCCCCGTTCCTCTCCGCCCAGGGCGCCCGCCTGGGCGTCACCCTCCAGCCGGCCGACGGTGGGGTCGTCATCGCCGAGGTCCAGGACGGCACCGCCGCCGCCCTGACCGGCCTGGCGGCCGGCGACCGCATCCTGGCCTTCGACGGCCACAAGGTGGAGAGCCTGGATGACCTGGTCCAGGCCGTCCGCCGCCACAGCCCAGGAGACGTGGTGAGCATCGAGCTCCGCCGGGACGGGGAGGTCCTTGCCCGCCTCCTGGTCCTCGGGCGGGGCGAGGCTGCGGGCCCCGGCGACGCGCCCTTCCTGGGTGTGATGCTCCGGAACCCCGCCGAGGGCCGGGGCGTCGAGGTGGTCCGGGTCCTCCCCGAGAGCGCCGCCCATGTCCTGGGCCTGCGCAAGGGGGACGTGATCCTGGCGCTGGATGGCCAGCCCGTGCCCGACACCGACGCCCTGGGTGCGGCCCTGGCCGGGCTCCGGGCGGGCGACGTGGTGAGCCTCACCGCCCGCCGGGAGGGCGAGGTGCTCCGGCTCCGAGGCATCCTCGGGCGCCGGCCCGCTGACCTGGAGGAGGAGGAGGAGCCCGAGGCCCTCGAGGAGTTCGGCCACCACGAGGAGGCCGACGAGGCCGCTCACCCCGGGCCCCCCCACACCGGCGCCTGGCACCCGAACCTGGAGGCAGCCCTGACCGCGGCCCGGCACAGCGGCAAGCCGGTGCTGGTGGACTTCTCGGCTACCTGGTGCGGTCCCTGCCAGGCCCTGGGCCGGGAGGTCCTGCACAACGAGGACCACGCCGGCCTGATCGCTCGCTTCGAGGCGGTGCAGGTGGACGTGGACGAGAAACCCGAGGTGGCCAAGGAGTACGGCGTGCGGAGCATCCCCGACGTGCGCATCCTCGACGCGAAGGGCCAGGAGATCGACCGCTTCGTGGGCTACTCGGGCGCCGAGGCCACCGTGCAGCGCCTCCAGGAGGTCCTCGAGAAGGCCGGCACCAGGCGGGCCGAGGCCGACCGGGCGGCCGCTGGGGCCAAGGCCCAACAGCAGGCTCGGCAGGCGGAGATCCGGGCGCGCCGGGCCCGGATCGAGACCCGCATCCGGGAGCTCCAGAAGGAGATCCAGGAGCTCCGCCGGGAGCTGGAGGAGCTCCGCCGCCTGCAGCCCTGACGCCGGCCCGGGAGATCCACGCCGCAGCCCGCCGCCGGTCCCGGGGCGGGCTGCCGCGGCATCTACAATCCCGCTGTGCCTCCTTCCCCGTCCCGAGTCGTCCTGCCCGTCCTCCTGGCTCTCGCCGGCTTCCTCGGGAGCTGCGGGCAGGAGTGGCCGGAGGATGTCCCGGCCCCGGAGCCGTACCCGGGTCCGCCGATCCTGGTGGTGGGCATGGACGGCCTCGAGTGGTCCATCCTCGAGCCCCTCCTGGAGCAGGGCCGGGCGCCGCACTTCGCTGCCCTGATCCGGCGGGGCGTGGCTGGGGCCCTGGAGACCCATATCCCCACCTGGTCGCCGGTGGTCTGGACCAGCATCGCCACCGGCTTCCCGCCCGACATCCACGGCATCCACTTCTTCTCCGAGGCCGACGTCCGGGGCATCCCGAAGGAGGGGGGGCTGCCCTACACCTCCAACTGCCGCAGGGTGCCGGCCTTCTGGAACATCGCCGGGGCCCTGGATCGTTCCGCCCTGGGCGTGGCCTGGTGGGTCTCCTGGCCGGCGGAACACGTCCCGGGCGGGCGCATCGTGGCCTCCTACGCGGCCCAGGTCCAGGGCCGGCTGCTCTGGAAGGCGGGGGTCTGGACGGACGGACTGCCCGAGCTCACCTGGCCGCCGGAGCTCCTGGAGGAGATCCGGCCCGCCCTCCAGGAGGGGGCGCCCGACGGGCCGGTCCGGACCGAGTACGACCGGCTCTTCGGCACGGTGCCCCCGGAGTGGCGCCTCGACCATCGCCTGGACACCAACTTCCGCTTCGTCTACCACGGCGACCGCACCCACCTGCGGATCATGCGGGAGCAGCTCCGGCGCCAGGTCGCGGACCTGAACTTCGTCTACTTCGGTCTGCCCGACGTGGCCGGCCACTACTTCTGGCGCTACCACGAGCCCGGAGCCTACTCCTGGCGCTGGCCGAAGGAGCGGGTGGAGCGCCTGCACGGTCGCCTGGAGACCGCCTACGAGGTGGTGGACGCCTGGCTCGGGGAGCTCCTGGAGGAGGTGCCCGCGGACGCCCTGGTCATCGTCCTCTCGGATCACGGCATGGAGGCCCGGCGGGAGGCGGGCCGACTCGACCTCCAGACCGGGGCCCACGAGCGGGCCAATCCGGGCGTGCTGATCGTGGCCGGGCCCGGGGTGGAGCACCGGGGCCTGCTGCCCGCCGGCCAGCGGCGCCTGGGGAGCGTCTTCGACATCACCCCCTTCCTCCTGGACCTCCTCGACCTGCCCCTGGCAGCGGACATGCCCGGCCACTCCCTCCGGGAGCGGATGACGGCGGCCTGGCAGGCGGCCCACCCCGGCGCGGGCACGATCCCGAGCTACCGGACGGGCTGGCGGGAGGCGACGCCGCCCCGGGTGCCGTCGCCCGAGGCCGACGAGATCTTCGTCCAGAACATCAGCGAGCTGGGCTACACCGGGGTTGGCGGCGGCAGCGACGCTCCGGTGCGCTTCGACGAAGGCTCCGGGGGGGGGGAGTAGGGCAGTGTTCCGGCGCATCCTCCTGGCCACGGATTTCTCGGCCCACTCCCGCTGCGCCTGGCGCTGGGCCGTGGAGCTGGCCCGCATGAGCGGCGGCACGCTGGTCCTGGTCCATGTCCTTGAGGAGGGGATGGCCACTGCCGGGCCGGCCCTGGGCGCGCCGGTGCCCGGCGAGGTGGTGGACCTGGCGCCCTTCCGGGAGCGCTTCCGGGAGACGGCCACCACCACCCTGGAGCGGGAGGCCGAGGAGCTCCGGGAGCTGGGCGTGCCGGTCGAGGCCCACCTGGTGGAGGAGGAGCCGCCGTGGCGGGCCCTGGTGGCCGCCGCCGAGCGGCTGCGCTGCGGGGTCATCGTCCTGGCCACCCACGGGCGCAGCGGTCTCGCCCACCTGCTGATCGGTTCCACCGCCGAGCGGGTGGTGCGCAACGCCCACTGCCCGGTCCTGACCGTGCACCAGGGGGATCGCCTCGAGGAGGAGCCGCCGGCGCCGGAGGGCGGGGGGGGAGAGCGGTGACTGAAGCCCCCAGCCAGGCGGACCCGCTGCGCCATCCCCTGGTGGCAGTGGACATCGAGGTGGCGGGCCTCGAGTGGGAGGAGGTGGACGAGGCCACCCGTCACTACCTCCTGTCCCGCTATCCCGAGAAGGAGGGCCGGGAGTCCATCCGCCATCGCCTGGCCCTGGTCCGGGGCCTGGGCCGGGTGGTGGCCATCGGCATGTGGAACCTGGACAAGGACACCGGGGCCGTCCTGGTGCATGGCAGCGGCAAGCGCTGGCAGGATTTCGACGCCCTGCCCGGCACCAAGGTCTGGCGGGGCAACGAGCGGGAGATCCTCACCGAGTTCTGGCGCCTGGCCGCGGACTTCGGCACCATCGTCACCTACAACGGCCGGTCCTACGACGGACCGGTGCTGCTGGTGCGCTCGGCCATGCTCGACGTGCCACCCAGCCGCTCCCTCTCCGGCTACCGCTACAGCATCCGGGAGCACTGCGACCTCCTGGAGGTGTTCAACTTCTTCGGTGCGGCCCGGGAGTCCTACGGCCTGGACTACTGGTGCCGTCGCTTCGGCGTGGAGAGCCCCAAGGGCAAGATGGATGGGGCCCTGGTGGCGAGCAAGGCCCGGGAGGGGCGCTACGACGAGATCGCCGAGTACTGCCTGCGCGACACCCGGGCCACGGCCGATCTCTTCCGGCGCATCCGCAGCACCCTCATCCCCCTCCTGGCCTGACCCCCCTTTCTCCGTGCGCCACGCCTGCGCCGCCGCTCTCGGCCTCCTGGTCCTCCTCGCCTGCAGCGGGGAGGGGGCTCCGGGACCGCCGCCCATGCCCCCGCCGGTGTCCCTGGAGGCACCGGCGCCGGCAGCGACGGCTGCCTTCCGCCTGCGCCTGACTGGCGGGCTGGCCGGGGGCAAGGAGGGCGAGACCTGGCTTCTGGCCGGAGACCGGGACTGGCTGGCCCTGTGGTCCCTGCCTGCCGCCGGCCCGGCGGCGCTGCAGTGGTCCCGGGGTGAGCTCCCCGGGGGCGCCGGCCCGGCGGCGCTCACCCTGCCCGCTGGCGACGCCGCCTTCACCGGCTCCGTGGCGGCCTTTCTTGGCGTCCGGCACCCCGAGGTCGTCGCACTCCTCCGGGGTCTGCCCGGCCAGGCAGCCCTCCTGGAGCGGAGTCTGGAGGTTCCGGAGGACCCTGACCGGGCCTGGGCCCTGGCCGCGGGCCTGGCACTCCTCGAGACCGCCGCCGCCTTGCCGGGTCGCCTCCTGGGCGAAGCCGAGGTCGCTCTGGGCCGGGACCGCCTCGAGCGCAACATCCTGGACTGCCGCCTCCAGGCCGCCCCCCCCCTGTGGGAACCGCGCTGGCGGCAGCCGTGGCACCTCCGGGGCCTGCCCGACGGGGTGGCCTTCCTGCGCCTGGAGCTGCCGGCGGAGGTCCTCTGGCCCGGCATCCTCGCCCGCCTGGAGCGCTGGGGCCTGCCGGCGCCGCCCGCGCAGGAGGTGGATCCCGCCCTGGAGGTCCACTTCCTGGCCCTGGACGGCAAGCCCTGCCTGGTCCTCGCCGTGCCGGCCGCCTGGGCGCCGCCGGAGGATCTCCTGAGCGGAGAGGACGGTCTCCTGGCGCTCATCCCGGGCCTGGATCTGGTCGCCGGGTCCTGGGGGTTCACGACCTTCCGGAGCCAGGGCGCCCTGGTTCTCGTCCTGGGGGCCGCGGGTGCCTCCGCCACCGTCCGCGACGACCTGGAGGTGGATCGGCCCCTGCCCTTCGCCGAGCTCCGACAGCGCTGGCCTCGGGGTGGTCTGGGCCTGGTGGTGGACCTGGACGGAATCCAGGCCGTGCTCCAGGCCAGTTCCCCGCTGCCGCTGCCCCTGCCGGCCGCTCCCCCCCGAGCCTCGGGGCGCCTGGTGGAGTTCCTGGCCGTGGCCGAGGGGGGGGCGATCCGCATCCACGGCACCTGGCCTGGTGACCCTTCCCCGGGGTCCACGAGCGGAACACTCCTGGGTGATGGTCTGGGCCTGAGCGAGCGGGCGGCGAGCGAGGTCCTCGCCTGGATCCTCGGTGCCGACGTGGCGGCTGCCTTGCGACGCGCTGGGGAGGCGGACTGATGGCCTCCATCGCCCGGAACACCGCCGTCCTCTCGGTGGCGAAGATGTTGAGCGTGGCCATCTACGCCCTCTTCGGGCTGCTCCTGCCACACTTCGTCTCCACCGAGACCAATGGGGTCTACTCCCTGATCAGCAACCTGCTGTTCTTCGGGAGCATGGCCGCGTCCTTCGGCATCCCCCTGATCATCGTCCGGGACGTGGCCCAGGACCGCAGCCGGGCACCGTGGATCTTCGTCGGCGCCCGGACGGCCATGGGGGCCGGCTCCATCCTGGGCGGGATCCTCCTGATCCTGTACCTCTTCCTGGAGATGCGGGTCCAGGGACGCTACGACCCGCTCCGCCTGCACCTGGGCCTGATGGCCGCCGCCATCCTCTACTTCGACGCCCTGGGCACGGTGGGGGAGTCCATCTACCAGGCCTGGGAGGAGATGGTGGTGCCGGCGGTGGTGGAGGCGGCAACCGGCCTGGTTCGGGCCGGCGGTGGCCTCCTGGTGCTCTTCCTGAGCACGCCGGCAACGCCCGCCGGGGGGATGGCCGAGGCGCCGCCGGAGTTCGGCCGCACCAGCCTCTACGGCCTCTACGGGCTGTTCCTGGCCGCCTCGATGGTCCGGGGCCTGGTGGTGCCGCGCCTGGCCCGCCGGCGCTTCCTGCCCGGCACCCTGCCCCCGGCCAGCCTGCACGGGGCCTGGAGCCTCCTGGCCCGGGCCTTCAACATCGCCCTCTTCCGGATGCTGCGCATGGTGCGCAACCGCATCGACGTGCAGCTCCTGGGCCTCTGCCTGGTGCCGGTGGCGGGCATGGCCCTCCAGGACACGGTGGACACGGCCCGGGGGCTCTACATCCAGGCCTACCGGGTGGTGATCGTCTTCCACACCCTGACCCTGGCCTTCAACACCGCCATCTTCCCGCGCATTGCCCGGCTCGCCCGGGCGGAGGGGGAGAGCGCGGAGCTGCGCCACCAGTTCTTCCGCACCGTCCGCTACCAGGCCTGGTGGGCGACGCCCCTGGCCGGGGTGACCTTCTTCTACGCCGCCCACATCGCCGGCTGGTTCGGGCCCCAGTACCGGGACGGCATCCCCGGGCTGGGCAGCACCACCACCGTGCTGCAGATCCTCGCCTTCAGCATGTTCCTGGACACGGTGGGGGGGCCGGTGGGGATGGTCCTCTTCGGGGCGGGCACGATGGACCGGCTCCTGCCCCGCCTGGGCGGCGTCCTGGCCGGGGTGAGCGTGCTCCTGAACGTGTTCCTGATTCCCCGCTACGGCATCATCGGTGCCGCGGCCGCCTCCCTGGGCGCCTCCCTGGTGGAGTTCCTGGGCAAGCTGTGGCTGATCCGGCGCTTCGTCGGCCGGCCCCAGGACATGCTGCCGGCCACCGCGCCCTACGTGGCCATCACCGTCCTCCTCCTCCTGGGACTGTCCCTCACGCCCCTGGCGGACCGGCCGCTCCTCGGCGGCCTGGCGGTGGCGGCAGTCTGGCTGCCCCTCTCCCTGGTTCTCGGCCTGGCCGACCCGGCCATCCGCCGGCGCCTCGGCCGCCTGCTGCCGGGCCGGGCCTAGAATGGCCCACCGGTCCCCGTCGGCCCTCCTCCCCCCAGGCCCATGAGCGGAAGCAAGCGCCAGCGCGTCATCTACACCGGCATCGACGGCGGTTCCTGGAACATCCTCGAGCCGATGATGGCCGCCGGCCGGTTGCCGAACCTGGCCCGGCTCCGGGCGGCCGGCGCCAGCGGCGTCCTGAAGAGCACCGTCCCGGTCAACTCCTCGGTGGCCTGGGCCTCCTTCATGACCGGCTGCCACGCCGGCAAGCACGGCGTCTTCTTCTTCCGGGAGCAGCGCCACGGCTCCTACCAGCGGCCGGTCATCTCCTTCCACTCGATCAAGGCGCCCACCGTCTGGCGCCTGGCCAGCGAGCACGGCAAGCGGGTGGTGGTCCTCTACTTCCCCCTCACCTACCCGGTGGAGCCGGTGAACGGGGTGATGGTCGGCGGCCTGCTCACGCCGGACCGTCACGCCGACTTCGTCCATCCCCGGGAGCTGCGCCAGGAGCTGGAACGGGTGGTGGGGGACGTGCCCTCGGACAACGAGCCCGAGAAGCACTTCCACGCCGGCGACCTCCAGGCGGCCCAGCAGAGCCTGCTCCACGTCACCGAGCAGATCACCCGGATGAGCGAGTACCTCCTGGAGAAGGAGGACCCGGACCTCTTCGCCGTGGTCTTCCGGGGCGTGGACCTCGTCTCCCACCAGGCTTGGTGCTACCAGGACCCCGAGTGGGCCGCCCGCCATCCCGAAGAGGCCCGGGAGCGCGCCCACCTGGTGGGGATGATGTACGAGCTCGTGGACGCCTGCATCGGCCGCATCCACGAGCAGGCCCGGCGCTTCGAGGAGCAGGGCGACCAGGTGAGCTGGATCTGCTCCTCGGACCACGGCTTCGGCCCCATTACCTGGCGGGTGTACCTCAACAAGTGGCTGGTGGACCACGGCTACCTGGTTCTCAAGCGCGGCGCCCGCACCGCCAACCTGCGCCTCTTCCTGACCCGCAAGTGGCTCGGCCTGCTGCGCCGCCTCGGCGTGCTGCGCTTCCTGAACCGCCGGGGCCGCTTCACGGTGCCCAGCCAGGAGGGCATCATCCAGGACATGGTGGACTGGTCTCGGACCCGGGCATGGTCGAGCATGTCCGGCGGCGAGGACATCGTCCTCATCAACCTGAAGGGCCGGGAACCCGAGGGCGTCGTCGAGCCCGGGGCGGAGTACGAGCGCCTCCGAGACGAGATCATCGCCGGGCTCAAGGAGATCCGGGCCGAGGACGGCACCCGCATCTTCCCCGAGGTCTATCGCCGGGAGGAGCTGTGGTCCGGGCCCCAGCTGGCCGTGGCTCCGGACATCCAGTGCTACACCCACGAGTCCTCGGTGAACATGTCCGCCCAGCCAATGCACGCACGGGTGGTGGAGCGGGCCGAGGAGGGCCGGCCGGCCATGCACCGCATCGACGGCATGTACATGATGGCTGGCGCCGGCGTCTTCCAGGAGGGGCTGCGCCGGGACGGCCCCCGGATCGCCGACATGGGCCCGACCCTCCTGCACCTCCTGGGCCTGCCGGTGGAGGACTACATGGATGGCCGCGTCCTCGAGGACCTCCTCACCGAGGAGTACCGTGCCGCCCACCCGGTCCAGATCCGGGAGGGCCACGTTCGCCTGGAGGAGGCCGCGGCCCGGGGGCCCGCCCTCTCCGCCGACGAGGAGGCCAAGCTGGTGGAGACCATGCAGGCCCTCGGCTACAT
>CAYMFV010000070.1:0-10678 GCA_964389745.1 uncultured Planctomycetales bacterium
GACCAGGCGGAAGTCGCCGAGGATCGTGCCGGCCTGGAGTCGCTGCCCCCGCTCCTGGATGTGGCGGAGCCGCGCCAGGGCTGCCGGGCGCTGTTCCGGGGGCAGCGGTGCGAGAAAGGGCTCCGGGTCGGGAGGGTGGCCCAGGCGCAGGGTCTCCCGGGCGTAGGCGGCCACCACCTCGTCCACCGAGTCCCAGGGGCATGAGGAATCCGGGGGGTCCATAGTCGGCAGGTATGCTAGCACCACAACCTCGAACCACGGGAACAGGATGAAGTTGTCGAATCCCGCCAGGGAACACTCTGCGGGGATGGTGGAAACGGCCGGACCCACGCCGGAGGCGGAAGGGGACCTGCGGCACGCCGAGGCGCGCGCCTTCCTCGAGCAGGAGCTCGGACCCCGCTCCGCGGCCCTCCTCGAGGAGGCGAGGCGGCGGCGCGCCTTCGCGGAGCGCCTGGCGGCCGGCCAGAGCGTCCAGGACGCGGCCTTGGGGGCGATCTACGACGTCGTCGCCCGGGATCGTTCCGTTGGCGGCGAGTTCCTCCGCTTCCTGCACCCGAGGCTGCACGGGATGGCCCGGCACCTCGTGGGGCCGGCACTGCGCCACCGGGAGGAATCGGCCGACCTCCTCCAGTCCGTGCTCGAGGACCTGTGGCCCGGCTTCTGCGGGCTCGAGTTCGAGACCCTGCCGCAGTTCCTTGCTGCCCTGCGCCGGCGCCTCGACTTCAAGGCCAGCGACCACGTGCGCCGGGCGCTGGCGGAGCGGCGCCGGGACGACCTCCGCCGGGGCCTGCCGGAGGAGCTGGTTGGCCCGTCGCCTGGCCCGAGGACCGAGGCGGAACGCCGGGAGGAGGTGGAGCTGATCCTCCGTGCCCTGGACTGCCTGCATCCCAACGAGCGCTTCGCCATCATCCGCCGTGGCGAGGGGGTGAGCGCCGCCGAGATCGGCCGGGACCTGGGCATGAGCCCCGGGGCGGCCCAGAAGCTCCTTGAGCGCGCCCGCCAGCGGATGGTCCGCTTCGCGGAGCGCCTCCAGGGTGGAGCCGAGGGGGAATAGGAAAAGGGCGGCGCCACGAGGGCGCCGCCCGGGGATACGAACAGGAACCGCTCCGCCCGGAGTCTGTTCTCGGTTTGTCCCTGGCGGGACTGCGTGCTTCGGAACCGTTGTTGTCGCTGCCTGGGTTGGGGGATGTCGGCCGGGCGCTCTCGCCCGCGCCGGTGCGGCGCCTCGGGGGCTTCCGGACTCCGTCGGCCCGCACACCCTTTGCGGCCGGACGGGCAAGGAGTTGACGGAGAAATCGGCCCGCTTCAGGGGAGCTGGTAGCCCTTGTTCGCCAGGCATTCCTGGAAGCGGGACCACTGGTCGAACCAGAGCTCCAGGTCCCGGGCCACCTCCGCCACCGGCACGTCCAGGCCGGGACGGGGCGGCGAGTCCGTGCCCCACACGGCCCGGGAACAGGCGCGGATCACCTCCCGGCGGCCGGCCTGATGCGCGGCCTGGTCCCGCTCGCGCTCGCTCGCCGGCCAGAAGGCGGCGGCGAGGCAGGCGATGGAGAATGCGGCGAGCAGGAGACTCTTCGACATGGGTGTGCCCTCCGTCCATGTCTTGGGCCTCCGCCGGCCGGTTCTTTCCGGTTTCTGGGACCGTATCGTGCCGCTGGTGCGACCCCCGATCCTGCGGGCCGACGTCCGGCTGGTCCTGGTCGTGGCCTGGGACCTCGTGGTCCGGATCTGTGGCCTGCCCTACGCGATGACCGCCCTCGCGAGCAGCGTCCTCGTGGCGGCCGTGCTCCTGCGCCTCGTCCGGAGCGAGACCGTCATGGGCTCCCGGTTCGGGCGGGGGGCGGTGGAGCAGCTCGGCCTCATGCTCGTCGCCTGGCTGGGCGTGCCCTACCTTGGTGAGTACCCCTGACCGGCGACCCGGGTCCGCCGCCGCCCCCGGCCCCTCAACCCAGCGCGCCTGTCCCCTGGGTGTTCCTCTGGGGAGGGCGTGATGCAGTCCGGCGCCCGGAGGACCCAGGTGCACTCGGGCTCGCTCCGGAGGTCGAAGAGGGGACGGAGCGCCTCGACGAGGCAGCCGAGGAGAACGGCAAGCAGAGTGCTCCGGTGCAGTGGCAAGCTGCCGGCTCCCATGGTACAAGGTGGAGACGCATGGCCTCATTCGTCAATCCCAGGGCAGGGATGCCAGCCAGGCTGTCCAAGACGGAAGAGTTGCCTGCGAAGAGGTACAGGACAAGATGAGTAGGATGTTCGTGCCGTGGGAGGAGCGGCGCCACGAGAGGTGGAGATGGCGGTAAGAGGCAAAGGCTCGCGAGGTAGTGTGAGAGAGGTCGTGCGGTGCATGCAACACGTCAGGCCAGGTCGCTTCCGGCGCTACACATGGGTTGACGCCGCCATACTTGGCTCGATCCTCGCCACGGTAGTACAGGCCAGGGCGTGGTTGGTGGGTGGCGGGCTCCTGACTACGTGGTTCGTATCAGGTGTCCTGAGGAGGATCCTGGAGAAGAGGAGAGGCACTCCTGAGTCGAAGAAGAAGACCGTGCCCCCCTCCGCCTACCTTGTCTTGACCATCTTCTTCGGATCGGCGTTCCTCTTCGAAGGGCTCACGACGGAGATCGGGAGATCTGCCCTGGCTTTGAGGATGGTCATTCTGTTGTTGGGTCTGTGGCTGTACCTGGACGCGCGCCAGGGCACGCGATGCCGCTCCTGAAGCCGCGATGACAGGGTTGTGTGTCATGCCCGCCAGGCTGTCCAAGGCGAAAGAGCTTCGTGCGAGGTACACTTGTACCGGCACCATCGAGAGGGCGCGCTGGGAGGAACACAAGAGGAGGGGTGCCAAGGAGTTGCGCGCGTCCGGCTCCACCCTGTGGGTTGACGATCGTTGCATTCCTTGGATGTGGGAGTGACCCATGGCAAACCGCGAGGCTGTGCCTTCCGATAGCCCTGCCAGGGGACAACCAGCTTTGGTCTGGGGCCTGCTGGCGGGAGCCATTCTGCTGCAATTCGGCGCGTCCGCGGCGCTCCGTGTCGTAACGCCTGGTCTCCTGGGGTTCTACCTGCTCTGGCGAGCATGGCTAGTGAGTCGCAGGGCGGATGGCCGGCAACCGCGGGACCTGCTCGTGCTGGAGAGGCTCCTGGTCGCGGTGGCAGTCGTCGGGCTGGCAGTCACCTGCTGGCCGTACTCCGTGGGGCTGACCCGAGGTATGGCACACGAAAGGGGGCCGCAGCTACCGCTGCTCGGTGGCTTCGGGGCCGCCGGTATGCTGGCGATTGCGGCGTGGTTTTTTGGCCAGGGCGCACGTCTTGCGTGTGACGTGCTGGGTTTGCCTTCCCTGGGAGAACGGCTTGCTGGCGTCGGCGTCAGCTGTTTGAGCGGCGTTGCTGTCTTTCTGGGCAGTGCCCCCATGTTGCCTGCCATGGGGCAAGCCGTCGTGGCTGTGCTTGCCGGTGTTCTCTGCTGGCGTGCCTTCGCTGGTCGATCCGTGTCGGCCACGGATGAGCCGGCAACGAATTGGCTTGTGTCGCTCCTTGCCCCTGCTGCTGTGGGCCTCTCCCTTGCGTTCCTCGGAGCGCCTCTTGCGGCAGCATCGTGGATCTCTCTTTGCAGTGTCAGGCTTGTGCTTTGCGCTGGCGTGTTTCTCTCTGGCGAACGATGAACGTCTGTGTGGTGCGTCCCCCAGTAGCGTAGGACGCGAGACTCCGGGCAGAGGTGGTGCCGCCACCTCCGGCCCCTCACCCCGCGCTGCCCGCCCCCAGAATCTTCCCCCGGGCGAAGGCGGGGTTGACGCCGAGACCGTAGAGGGAGTCGCCACCCAGGAGCAGGTCCGGCCGGGTCGCCACCTCGGCCTCGATGGCGGCGACCCGGAGCAGGTGGCCGACGTTGTACTGGGTGATGCAGTCCGGCGCCCGGAAGACCCAGGTGCGCTCGGGCTCGCCCCGGAGGTCGAAGAGGGGCCGGAGGGGATCCACCGCCGCGGCCACGGCGCCGGCGTCGTCGAGCTGGATGGCCTCGGGGTCCAGGGCGCCGCCGAGCATCACCCGGAGCTGGACGACCCCGTCCGGGGTGTGCCCCGCGAAGACCTCGTGGATGAACTGCACGCCCAGGGGCCGGAAGCCCTCGCAGCGGGGCGCCACGAAGCCGTAGCCCCGGGGCACGCCGGGCGCCCGCTCCCGGGGGAAGACCGCCGTCACCACCACCAGGCTCGACTGGCGCATCTCCGCGACCAGGGGGGCGAGCCCGGACACCTCGGCCTGGAGCAGCCGGGCGGTGACCTCCACCGGCGTGGTCAGGGCCACGTGCCGGGCCCGGGCCAGGACCTCCCCCCCCGGACGAGGGACCAGGCGCCCTCCTCCCGGTGCAGGCCGTCCACCGGCGCCGCCAGGTGCAGGGCGTCGCCCAGGGCGTCGCCCAGGGCCCGCATCAGCTCCTCCATGCCCCGGGGGAAGGAGTAGAGCTTGCCGCTCACCGGGGCGCTCGGCTGCTTGCGCCGGGCCGCCATGCCCTTGAAGAGGGCGCCGTACTCCTGCTCCAGCTCGGCCAGGACCGGGAAGCAGGCCCGCAGGCTCAGGCGGTGGATGTCGCCGGCGAAGATGCCCGCCACCACGGCGTCCAGCAGGTGCCGGGTCGCCTCCTCGCCGACCCGGCGGCAGCCGAAGTCCCAGATGCTCTCGTCGTCGCCGTCCCGGCGGGGCTTGCGGAAGACCTCGGAGAGGAGGCGCAGCTTGCCCCGCCAGGAGAGGATGGGCGAGCGCAGGAAGGCCACCGGCGCCATCGGCAGGGGGATGAGCTGCCCGTCCCGGAGCACGTAGCGCTCCGCCGCCGCCGCCCGGCTCTCCAGGGGCTCGAGGCCCAGGTCCCGGCAGACTTCCATCACCGCCGGCTCCTTGTCCAGCCAGCCCTGGGGCCCGCGCTCCAGGACGAAGCCGTCCTCCACGGTGGTCCGGATCTTGCCGCCGGGCTGCTCGCCGGCCTCGAAGACGGCCACCAAGCGGCCCGCCTTCCGGGCGAACCAGGCCGTGGCCAGGCCGCAGGCGCCGCCGCCCACCACCGCCAGGTCGAGGATGCCGCGCTCGCTCATGCTCACACCGTCCGGCTGAAGATGGGCCGCTCGGCCTCGGGGTCCAGGTAGGCGTCGAAGAGCATGGCGACGTTGCGGACCAGGGTCCGCCCCAGGGCGGTGATCGCGAGGTGCTCCTCGCCCCGGACCACCAGGCCGTCGGCCTCCATCTCCGCCAGGGCCTCCCACTGCTCGGCGAACTCCTCCCGGAAGGGCCGGCCGCTCACCGCCTCCACCTCCCGGAGGTCCAGCCACAGGTTGCACATCAGGCGCTCGATGACCAGCTTGCGCACCTGGTCCTCCCGGGTCAGGACGTGGCCCCGCTCCACCGGGAAGCGGCCGGCGTCCAGGGCCTGGCTGTAGCGGTTCAGCTTGCCGTGGCTCTGGGCGAAGGCGTCGCCGATCTCGGAGATGGAGGACATCCCGAAGCCGATGTAGTCCCGGGCCGGCTTCACCGTGTAGCCCATGAAGTTCCGGTACAGGCGCCGCTCGCCCACCGCCCGGGCCAGCTCGTCCTCGGGGCGGGCGAAGTGGTCCATGCCGATCTCGACCCAGCCGGCCTCCAGCAGCCGGCGCCGGGCCTCCCGGAAGATCTGGAACTTCAGCTCCGGCGCCGGCAGCCGTTCGTCCTCCATGCGCTTCTGGTGGGGCTTGATCCACGGCACCCGGGCGTAGGAGTAGATGGCCAGCCGCTCCGGGCGCATGCGGATGACCTCGTCCAGGGTGTAGTCCCAGGTCTCCAGGGTCTGCCCGGGCAGGCCGTAGATGAGGTCGAAGTTGACGCTCTGGAAGCCCAGCTTCCGGGCCCACTCGGTCAGTCGCTCGGTCTGCTCCACCGTCTGCCAGCGCTCGATCAGGTCCTGGACGCCGGGATCCAGGTCCTGGACGCCCAGGCTGATGCGGTTGAAGCCGAGGCGGCGCAGCAGCTCGAGCTGCTCCCGGGTGGTGACCGGCGGGTGCACCTCGATCGAGACCTCCGCCTCCGGCGCCACCTCGAAGTGCTCGGTGATCATCCCCCAGACCCGTTCCATCTGCCCGCCGGACAGGTGCGTCGGCGTGCCCCCCCCCCAGTGGACGCCGGTCAGGCGGCGCCGGTCCTCGAGGAGGGGGGCGTTGAGGGCGACCTCCCGCTCCAGGCGGCTCAGGTAGGCCTCGACCACGTCGTCCCGCTTCGTGATGACCACGTTGCAGGCGCAGAACAGGCAGCGGTGGGCGCAGAAGGGCAGGTGCAGGTACACCGCCAGGCTCTCGCCGGCGCGCTCGTTGGCCCGCTCCAGGGCCGCCTGCCACTCCTCCTGGCCGAAGTCGTGGCTCCACACCGGCACCGTCGGGTAGGAGGTGTAGCGGGGACCAGGCCGGTCGTACTTGGCGACCAGGGCCTGGGAGGGTGTCTCAAAGGCCGGCGGGGACATGGCAGCGGACCTCCTCCACCAGGATGGCGATGTTCTCCAGGGGCGTCGAGGGCAGGAGCCCGTGGCCGAGGTTGAAGACGTGGCCGGGGCGGCCGCCGTTGCGGCGGAGCACGTCCCGGACGCCGGCCCGGACGGCCTCGGGGGAGCCCAGGAGGACGCCGGGATCCAGGTTGCCCTGGAGGGCCAGGTCGTCGCCGAGCCGCTCCCAGGCCAGGTCCAGGGGGATCCGCCAGTCCAGGCTCAAGGCGTCGGCGCCGCTCTCGGCCATGGCCTCAAGGAGGTGGGCGCCGTCCTTGACCAGGTAGATCCGGGGCACCGTGCCCGCCAGGCCGGCCATCACCCGCTGCACCGCCGGCAGGGCGAAGGCCCGGTACTCGGCCTCGCCCAGGAGCCCGGCCCAGGTGTCGAAGAGCTGCACCGCCTCGGCGCCGGCGGCCACCTGCAGGTCGAGGTACGCCACCGTCAGGTCGGCCAGCCGGTCGAGGAGCTCCCGGAAGAAGTCCGGTCGCCCGTAGAGGGCCGCCCGGAGCTCGCCGTGGTCCCGGCTGTTGCTGGCCAGGAGGTAGGCGGCCAGGGTCAGGGGCGCGCCGGCGAAGCCCAGCAGCGTCGTCTCCGCCGGCAGCTCCGCCCGGACCCGGCGCAGGGTCTCGGTCACGTGGTCGAGGCTGCCCGCCGGCGGCGCGTGCACCCGGGCCAGGTCCTCGGGGCCGCGGAGGGGCCGGGCCAGCCGGGGCCCGGGCGCGAACTCGATCCCGAAGTCCAGGGGCAGGAGGGGGGTGAGGATGTCGGCGAAGAGGATGGCGCCGTCGAAGCCGAAGCGGCGCACCGGCTGCAGGGTCACCTCGGTGGCCAGCTCCGGGTCACTGGCCATGCCCAGGAAGCCGTGCTTCGCCTTCAGGGCCCGGTACTCGGGCAGGGCCCGGCCGGCCTGGCGCATCAGCCAGACCGGGGTCCGGTCCACCGGCTCCCGGCGCAGGGCCCGGAGCAGGCGCTTGCCTGCGCCCCCCCCCGCGGCGGTCATCGGCTGGTCTCCAGGGCCTCGGCGAAGGCGGCGGCGGCCTGGTCGAGGTCGGCCTCGGTCATGGGCAGGGACAGGAAGCCGACCTCGTAGGCCGAGGGCGCCACCATCACGCCCCGCTCCAGGAGGGCGTGGAAGAAGCGCCGGTAGCGCTCCGCCCCCCCCTCGGGGATGCGGTCGAAGCACCGGGGCGGGTGCTCGGCGCCGAAGCAGAGCCAGAAGATGCTGCCCTCCCGGACCAGGGCCACGGGGGCGCCGGCAGCCCGCTCCCGCTGCACCAGGGGGCGCAGGCGCTCCTCCCAGGCCTGGCCCAGGCGCTCCAGATGGTCCCAGCCGTCGCCGCCCCCGGGACGGGTCTCCTGGAGGGCCCGGAGCGTGGCCAGGCCGGCGGCCATGGCCAGGGGGTTGCCGCTCAGGGTGCCTGCCTGGTAGACAGGCCCCTCGGGGGCCACCATGTCCATCAGCCGGGCCGGGCCGGCGTAGGCGCCCACCGGCAGCCCCCCCCCGATGACCTTGCCGTAGGTGACGAGATCCGCCTCGAGGCCCTCCCGGCAGCAGAAGCCGCCCGCGGCCACCCGGAAGCCCGTGATGACCTCGTCCACCACCAGGAGGGTGCCGTGGCGGCGGGTCAGCTCCCGGAGGTGGGCGAACCACTCCCGGCGCTGGGGCAGCAGCCCGCAGTTGGCGGGGATGCCCTCGACGAAGACGGCCGCGGTCCGGTCCCCGTGGGCGCTGAACCAGGCGGTCAGGGCGTCCTCGTCGTCCAGGGGCAGGACGCCGGTCAGCCCGGCCACCGCCGCCGGCACCCCGGCGCTGCTCGAGGTGCCGAAGGTGGCCAGGCCCGAGCCGGCCTTGACCAGGAAGGCGTCGCCGTGGCCGTGGTAGCAGCCCGCGAACTTCACCACCTGGTCCCGGCCGGTGGCGGCCCGGGCCAGGCGCAGGGCACTCATGGTGGCCTCGGTGCCGCTGCTCACGAAGCGCACCTTCTCGGCCACCGGCGAGGCCGCCACCACCGCCTCGGCCAGCTCCAGCTCGGCCGGGCAGGGGGCGCCGAAGGAGGTGCCCCGGGCGGCGGTCTCCTGGACGGCCGCCACCACCGCCGGGTGGGCGTGGCCGAGGATCAGGGGCCCCCAGGAGTTGACGAAGTCCAGGTACTCCTGGCCCTCCAGGTCCCGGACCCGGGCGCCGGAGCCCGACACCAGGACCGCTGGCGTGCCGCCGACGCCGCCGTAGGCCCGGACCGGCGACGAAACGCCGCCGGGCATCACCGTCTGGGCCCGTTCCATGAAGGCCGCGGCGTCCAGCTCTCGGGGGGGGGCGGGGCGGCTCACCGGTCGAGCCAGCCCCCGGCGGCGGCCTGGGCGGCGTGGTAGGTGATGATGAGGTCGGCCCCGGCCCGGCGGATGGCGGTCAGGACCTCCAGGGTCAGGGCACGCTCGTCGGCCAGGCCCTCCCGGGCCGAGAGCTTCACCATGGCGTACTCGCCGCTGACGTTGTAGGCCACCACCGGCACCGGCGAGGTCTCGGCGAAGGCGGCGATGACGTCGAGGTAGGCCAGGGCCGGCTTGACCATCACCAGGTCGGCGCCCTCGTCCAGGTCCAGCTCGAGCTCCCGGAGGGCCTCCCGTCCGTTGCGCCAGTCCATCTGGTAGGAGCGCCGGTCGCCGAAGGCCGGGGCCGAGTGGGCCGCCTCCCGGAAGGGCCCGTAGAAGGCGCTGGCGTACTTGGCGGTGTAGGCGAGGATCCCGGTCCGGGTGCGCCCGGCGGCGTCCAGGGCCTCCCGGATGGCCCCGACCCGGCCGTCCATCATGTCGCTCGGGCAGACGAAGTCGGCGCCGGCCTCGGCCTGGACCACCGCCATCTCGGCGAGCATCACCACCGAGGGGTCGTTGCGGATCTCGTCCCCCTCCACGTGGCCGCAGTGGCCATGGTCGGTGTAGGGGCAGAGGCAGACGTCGCTCATCACCACCAGGTCGTCGCCGAAGGCCTCCTTCAGGGCCCGGATGGCCTGGGGCACGACCCCCTCGGGATCGGTGGCGGCCCGGCCCAGGGGGTCCTTGTCCTCCTCGGGGAGGACGCCGAAGAGCATCACCGCCCGGACACCGGCCCGGAGGTCCTTCTCGACGCCGGGGACCAGGCGGTCCACCGTCACCCGGCTGACGCCGGGCAGGGCGCCCACCGGGTCCTCCCGGTCCTGGCCCGGCTGCACGAACCAGCCCTGGACCAGGTGGCGGAGGCGCAGGTCGGTCTCGGCCACCATGTCCCGGATCGGGCCGGTCCGGCGCAGGCGGCGGGGGCGGTAGGGGAGATCCAGGCGCTGCCGGGTCTCCACGGGGGCATCGGTGCGGGCGCGGGTCATGCTTCTCGGGACTGCTGCTGGAGTACCTGCCGGAGGGCCTCCGGGGTGCGTTCGGCGAGGACGGCCGCCACGGCGAAGCCGGCCTTCGCGGCGGCGGCGGCGGTGGTGGGACCGATGGCCCACACCTCCTGATTGTGGGGCTCGGGGACCCGGGCTGCGAGGGATCGGGCCCCGGAAGGCGAGAAGAGGAGCACCACGGCGCCAGCGAGGGGCGGGGGACCGGCCACGGCCACGGTCCGGTACAGCTCCACCACGGTGACCGGGTGGCCGGCCGCCCGGAGCGCATCCTGGATCTCGGTCCGGCCCCCCCGGGCGGCGGCCAGGAGGACCGGGGTCGCCGCCGGGGGCTGGCCCAGGGCCAGGAAGGCCTCGGCCAGGCTCCGGCCGGTGCCCTCGGGGGCCACCAGGGCCGTCTCCACCCCCCGCTCCGCCAGGGCCTGGCCGGTGCCCGGGCCCACCACCCCCGCCCGGGTGCCCGCCGGCCACCCCGAGGGCCCCAGACGGGCGAAGAAGAGCTCGACGGCGTTGCGGCTGGGGAAGAGGATCCAGGCGAAGTCGCCGGGCCGGGCCAGGGCGGCGGCGGCCTTCGGGGTGGGCTCCAGGGGCTCGATGGCCACCAGGGGCAGGGCTTCGGCCGCCACCCCGGCGTCCCGGAGGACCTCCAGCCAGGGGGCCGCCAGCTCCGGTGGGCGGCCCACCAGGACCCGGGCGGGAAGGCTCATGAGCCAGGCGGAGTGCCGCCGGCGGCCAGGAGGGCCTCCCGGGCAGCGGCGGCGGCGGCCTCGGGGTCGGGGGCCGAGACCCGGGCCCGGGCCAGGGGCGGGGCGCCGGGGCG
>CAYMFV010000071.1:0-10658 GCA_964389745.1 uncultured Planctomycetales bacterium
TCATCTCTCCCGCCGGGTAGCCCTCGGCGTGGATGTAGGAGATCTCCTTGAGCTTCAAGGCACCCTCCAGGGCGATGGGGTAGAGCAGGCCCCGGCCCAGGAAGAGGCAGGAGCGCACACCCTGGAGAAGGGCCGCGGCCTCCCGGATCCGCTCCCGGGTCCGCTCCGAGAAAAGGGCGTCCAGGCGGGGACGCAGGCGCCGCAGGTCGGCCAGACAAGCCTGCCCCTCGGCCGGGGCCAGGGCCCCCCGGGCCCGGCCGAGGCGCACCGCCAGGAGGTAGAGGGCCGTGACCTGGCCGAAGAAGGCCTTGGTCGAGGCCACACCCACCTCGGGACCGCAGTGGGTCAGGACCAGGTGCTCCGCCTCCCGGGCCAGGGTCGAGCCCCGGACGTTGCAGATACCCAGGACCCGCCCCCCCCGGGCCTGGACCTCACGCATCGCCCGGAGGCTGTCGGCGGTCTCGCCCGACTGGCTGACCACCACGGTCAGGGTGTCCTCCTCGGGCAGGCGCGGGCTGTACAGGAACTCGCTGGCGTTCAGGGTCTCCCCGGGCAGCCGGGCCAGCTCGGCGGTGAAGATCTGGCCGAGGAGGGCGGCGTGGAAGGAGGTGCCCATGGCCATGAAGCGCACCCGCCGGATGCCCTGGAGCCTGGCATCGTCCAGGGCGAACTCCGCCTCGAAGCGGACGTCCCCGTGCAGGTCGTCGAGGCGCTCGAAGGCCGTTCGGGCCAGGACGTCGGGCTGCTCCTCGATCTCCTTGAGCATGTAGTGGGGGTAGCCGCCCTTCTCGGCCTGCTCCGGCGTCCAGTCGCAGTGCAGGGGCTCCCGCCGCACCTCCCGGCCGGAGGCATCCAGGATCTCGACCCCCGCCGGCGAGACCCGTGCCACCTCGCCGTTCTCCAGGATCAGGAAGTCCCGGGTCACGTGCAGGAGGGCCGGCATGTCGCTGGCCACGTAGCCGGCCTCCTCCGCCAGGCCCAGGACCAGGGGGGAGTCCTTGCGGGCCGCCACCAGCACGCCGGGCTCCTGGGCCGACATCACCACCAGTGCGTAGGCACCCTCCAGCTCCTGGAGGGCCCGGCGGGTCGCCGCCAGGAGGTCCATCCCCCCCCCCAGGTGGTGGCGGGCCACGAGGTGGGCCAGGACCTCGGTGTCGGTCTCGGAGCGCAAGCTGCAGCCCTCCGCCTCGAGTCGCCGGCGCAGCTCGGCGTAGTTCTCGATGATGCCGTTGTGCACCACGACCACGCGGCCGCTGGCATCGCTGTGGGGGTGGGCGTTGCGGTCCGCCGGCGCGCCGTGGGTGGCCCAGCGGGTATGGGCCACGGCCTGGGGACTGGGAGGCACGCCGTTGCGCAGCAGCTCCTCCTCCAGGACCCGGATCTTGCCCTTGCGCCGGCGCACGGTGATGCCGTCGGCGAGCATGGCGGCCAGGCCCGCCGAGTCGTAGCCCCGGTACTCGAGGGTCTTGAGACCCGCCAGGACCCGGGGCACCACGTCCCCCTCCCGACAGACGGCGGCGACGATTCCGCACATCGTGGTCCTCCGCTCAGAGCACCGCTTCCTGGACGCGGCTCCGGAAGTAGTCCAGGGAGCGACGCAGGCCCTCCTCCAGCTCGACCTTCGGCTCCCAGCCCAGGATCTCCCGGGCCTTGCCGATGTCCGGCCGGCGGACCTTG
This sequence comes from uncultured Planctomycetales bacterium, assembly GCA_964389745.1. Lineage (GTDB taxonomy): Bacteria > Planctomycetota > UBA1135 > UBA1135 > UBA1135 > CAYMFV01. The sequence continues at coordinate 1,678 of CAYMFV010000071.1, forward strand.
GGATCCCCTTCCGGGAGGGGCTGGAACTCCATGGGCAGATCGGTCCCGGCCACCTCCTGCACCTTCCGGGCGAACTCCAGGATGGTCATCTCCCGGGGGTTGCCGATGTTCACCGGCAGGTGCTCCTCGCAGTCGAAGAGGCGCAGGATGCCCTCGATGAGGTCGTCCACGAAGCAGAAGGAACGGGTCTGGCTGCCGTCGCCGTGGATGACCAGGGGTTGCCCCCGGAGGGCCCGGCTCATGAAAGCGGGCAGCACCCGGCCGTCGTCCAGGCGCATCCGCGGGCCGTAGGTGTTGAAGATCCGGACGATGCGGGTGTCCACCCCGTGGTGGCGGTGGTAGGCCATCGTCAGGGACTCGGCGAAGCGCTTCGCCTCGTCGTAGACCCCCCGGGTGCTGATCGGGTTGACGTTGCCGAAGTAGCTCTCCTTCTGGGGGTGCTCGAGAGGATCGCCGTAGACCTCGCTGGTGCTGGCCAGGAGGAAGCGGGCACCCTTGGCCAGGGCCAAGCCCAGGCAGTTGTGGGTGCCCAAGGCACCGACCTTCAGGGTCTGGATGGGAATCTGCACGTAGTCCACCGGCGAGGCCGGCGAGGCGAAGTGGAAGATCCCGTCCAGGGCCCCCGGCAGGTGGATGTAGTTGCTGACGTCGTGCTGGACGAAGCGGAAGCCGGAGTGCTCGCGCAGGTGCTCGATGTTGCGCAGGTCACCCGTCAGGAGGTTGTCCATGGCCACCACCTCCCAGCCCCGCTCCAGCAGGCGTTCGCAGAGGTGGGAGCCGAGGAAGCCGGCGCCGCCGGTGACGAGAGCTCGGGGCATGGGTCAGGTCTCCAGGTGGTGCTCCAGGAAGCCGGTGTCCACCTGGCCGCCGACGAAGGCGGCCTGCTCCAGGATGCGCAGGTGGAAGGGGATGGTGGTGCGGACGCCGGGGCCTTCCACCCGGAACTCGGACAGGGCCCGCCGTGCCGTGCGCAAGGCCCTCTCCCGATCCGGACCGTGGACCACCAGCTTGCCGACCATGGAATCATAGTAGCGCGGGACCACATAGCCGGCGCAGGCGTGGCTGTCCACCCGCACGCCGGGGCCGCCAGGAGGCCGCCACACTTCCAGGCGGCCGGCGCAGGGCGCGAAGCCCCGCTCGGGATCCTCGGCGTTGATCCGGAACTCCAGGGCGTGACCCCGGATCTGGACGTCCTCCTGGCGCAGGCGGAGCGGCTCCCCGGCCGCGATGCGCAGCTGTTCCTGGACCAGGTCGACGCCGGTGACCATCTCCGTCACCGGGTGCTCCACCTGGATCCGGGCGTTCAGCTCGATGAAGTAGAAGGAGCCGTCGCTGTCCAGGAGGAACTCCACCGTGCCCGCGTTCACGTAGCCGGCCTCCCGGGCGAAGGCCACGGCCGCCTCGCCCATGCGCCGGCGCAGTTCCGGGTCCAGGGCCGGCGAGGGGGCCTCCTCCAGGAGCTTCTGGTGCCGCCGCTGGATGGAGCAGTCCCGCTCCCCGAGGTGGATGACGTTGCCGTGGGCGTCGGCCAGGATCTGGAACTCCACGTGCCGGGGCCGCTCCACCAGCCTCTCGAGGTAGACCTCCGGGTTCTTGAAGGCCGCCTGGGCCTCGCTTCGGGCCTGGTGGAAGGCGTGCACCAGGCTGACCTCGTTGCTGGCCACCCGCATGCCCCGGCCGCCCCCCCCCGCCGAGGCCTTGATCATGACCGGGAAGCCGATCTCCCGGGCAACGGTCAGGGCGATGTCGGCGTCCGCCACCGGGCCATCGGAGCCGGGCACCACCGGCACGCCGGCCCGGCGGGCCACCTCCTTGGCCCGGGACTTGTCCCCGCAGGCGGCGATCACCTCCGCCGGCGGGCCTACGAAACGGATGTTGCAGGAGGCGCAGATCTCGGCGAAATGGGCGTTCTCGGCCAGGAAGCCGTAGCCCGGGTGGATGGCCTCCACGTCGCAGATCTCGGCGGCCGACAGGATGGCCGGGATGTCCAGGTAGGAGCGGGCCGCAGGCGGCGGTCCGATGCAGACCACCTCGTCGGCCAGGTCCAGCCAGGGGCCGTCCCGGTCCGCCTCGGAGACCACGGCCACCGTCTCCACGCCCAGATCGTGGCAGGCCCGGAGGATGCGCAGGGCGATCTCTCCGCGGTTGGCGACCAGGACCCGACGGAACATGCCCTAGGAGACCCGGATCCGGAACAAGGGCTGGCCGTACTCCACGGCCTCGCCGTTCTCGGCCAGGATGGCCACCACCTCGCCGACGTGCTCCGCCTTGATCTCGTTCATGACCTTCATGGCCTCGAGGATGCACACGGTGGTGTCCGGGCGCACCTGGTCCCCCACCTGGACGAAGGGCGCCGCCTCCGGGCTGGGGGCCCGGTAGAAGGTGCCCACCATGGGGGCCAGGAGCAGCACCGTCCCCGGGTCCTCGGCGGACTCCTCGGCCTCGGTCGCGGCCGCCGGGGCGGGGGCTGGAGCCGGGAGCATGCCGCCGGCCAGCACCACCGGCGCCTGGGGCGGAGGGGGGGCCGGGTGCCGGGCCAGCCGCAGGCGGGTGCCACGGTGCTCGTACTCCACCTCGGTGAGGCCGCCCTCCTCCATGAGGGCGAGCAGGCGCTTCATCAGTTCCTGGTCCAAGGGCTCGGGGGGCTGGAAGGTCCGGGAAGCGGTCTATTGTGCCTGCCAGGGGCCGGATCGGCCGCCGCTTTTTCGCAGCAGGCGCAGGCCTTCGATGCGAATGCCCTTGCTCAGGGCCTTGGCCATGTCGTACACGGTGAGGGCCGCGGCGGCGGCCCCGGTGAGGACCTCCATCTCGACCCCCGTCCGGGCCGTGGCCCGGGCGGTGCAGCGGATCACCAGTTCGGGACGCCCTGCCGGCTCCGGCGTCACCTCCACGTCCACCCGATCCAGGGGCAGGGGGTGGCACAGAGGGATCCACTCGGCAGTCCGCTTGGCCGCCTGGATGCCGGCGATCCGGGCCGGCTCCACCAGGCCACCCTTGGGCAGCTCGCCGGCCAGGACCCGGGGGAAGACCGCCTCCGGGAAGACCACCCGGGCCTCGGCCATGGCCTCCCGGAGGGTCGGCTCCTTGTCGCCTACGTCCACCATCCGGGCCCGACCGGCCGGATCCAGATGGGTGAGGGGGTTCTGCTCGGCCATCTCCTCCTGCCCGCAGGACCACGGGCCCGTAGGAGACGGGGCCGCCCTGCGCCGGTAGTGTAGGGGGCCGCCCGCACGAACTGATGTTGCTCCTCCTGCCGCTCCTCCTCCCCGCCCTCCAGGAGCCCGCCGCCGGCGACCTGGACGACCTCCTGGCCCGGGCCAGGACCGCCACGCCCGCCGCCGTCCTGGCCCTGGCCGACACCGCCGGGACTCCCGAGAGCCTCGACGAGGAGGCCTGGCGCGGGGTCCTGCGGGAGCGCCTGGCTGGCGCCGGCGGCCGCGAGCTCCTCCTCCTTGGCCGCCTCCTGGCGGACCTGGACGATCCCGGCGCCGGCGCCCTCCTGGTCGGGCTGGTGGAGGGCGGCGACCCGGACCTGGCCCGGGCCGCCCTGGCCACCCTGGAGCTGCCCGCCTTCACCCTGGACGACCCCGTCCAGGCCGCCCTCGGCGACCTCCTGGCCTCCTGGACCGCCGAGGAGCATCCCGCCCTCTACGCGGAGGTGGCCCGGGTCCTCCACGGGATCGGCGACAACGCCCGGCGCCGGGCCGCCCGGCGCTATCTCCTGGCGGCCCTCTCCTCCCTGGAGCCCGCGCCCCGGGCGGCGGCAGCCCTGGCCCTGGCCCGGATCGGCGAGACTTCCCGGACCGAGGTCCTGGAGGAGCTGGAGACCCTGGCCCAGGGTGCCGGCCCCGACGCCGACCTGGCCCGGGTCCTCCTGGAGCGGGCCCGGAGCGAGGAGCGCCTCCGGGGCAAGGTGGAGCAGCTCGCCGAGGAGCTGCAGCGCCTGGCCGAGGAGGACGCGGGCGAGGCCCGGGGCCCCGGCGACCTGCGCATCCTCGAGGAGATCCGGGCGCGCATCAAGTTCGCCCACATGGAGGGCCGGGAGTTCAACGACGAGGAGCTGGTCGCGGCCGCCGCCGACGGCATGCTCCAGCGCCTCGACCCCCACAGCAACTTCCTCACCGGGACGGAGTTCTCGGAGTTCATGTTCGACCTGGACCCCGAGTACGGTGGCATCGGCGCCTTCGTGAACACCGTCAACGGCCTGTTCACCATTGTCCGCCCCATCTACTCGGGCCCCGCCTTCGAGGCCGGCCTGCGCTCCGGGGACGCCATCCTCGAGGTGGACGGCTGGTCCACCTTCAACCAGCCCCAGGACGAGATCATCAAGCGCCTCAAGGGCAAACCGGGAACCAAGGTCCTGCTCAAGGTGGCCCGCCGGGGCTGGGACGAGCCCCACGACATCGAGATCGTCCGCCGGCGCATCGAGGTGCCGGTGGTGCAGAGCGAGATCCTCCCCGGCCAGGTCCTCTACCTGGAGCTGGTGCACTTCTCCAGCCACTGCGGCGACCGCCTCCGGGAGGCCATCGCCGAGGCCGGCGGCCCCGAGGCCATCCGCGGCATCGTCCTCGACCTGCGCAACAATCCCGGCGGCCTCCTGGACGAGGCGGTGGACGTCTGCGACGTCTTCCTGCCGCCGGGCAAGCTGGTGGTCACTACCCGGGCCCGCCCCCGCCTGGGCGGATCCCGGGAGTTCCGCACCCGCCGGCCGGCGGCGGTGCCCGCCGAGCTGCCGGTGGCCGTCCTCATCAACCACTTCAGCGCCTCCGGCTCCGAGATCGTCGCCGGCGCCCTCGACATCCACGACCGGGCGGTGGTGGTCGGCCAGCGCAGCCACGGCAAGGGCAGCGTCCAGAACCTGGTGCCCCTGTCCAGCGTCCGGGACGAACCCTTCGAGGACGAGAACGACAACGGCTTCTGGGACTCCTGGGAGAAGTACGTGGATCGGAACGGCAACGGCCGTTACGACTACGGGCCCAGGATCAAGCTGACCACGGCCTACTACTACCTGCCGGACGGCTCCACCATCCACAACCTCCGGGACCACGAGGGCCGGGTGGTGCGCTGGGGCGGCGTCCAGCCCCAGCCCGAGTTCCGGGTGCCCTTTCCGGGTGTGGAGTCCCGCTACGTGCCGGAGCTGGACCGCCTGATGGGCGAGCAGCGCTTCCGGGAGTACGCCCGGACCGTCCTCGAGGCGGACCGGGAGAAGGCCCTGGCCCTGGCCGTGTACGACGGCCGGGATCCCCTGGCCTACCCGGGCTGGGAGGAGTTCTATGCCAGCCTCGACACCTGGCTGCCCCCGGACGAGGTCCGCCGCTGGGTGCGCCGCAACCTGCGCATCCTGGTCTCCGACGCCCGGGGGCGGGTCTTCGCCGGCAACGGCTGGTTTGGGGACTTCGTGGAGGACCCCCAGCTCCTGGCGGCCCTCCGGGAGGTGCTGCGCCGGGCCGGCGTGGACTTCGCCACCATCCCCGAGTACGCCACGGTCACCGCCGCCCTGGCCGCCGCTCGCCAGGACGCCGTGAGCGACCGCGAGAGCCGGGGCTGATCCCCGCCGCTCAGTCCCGGGGCGGCCCGGCCGGAGGCGACGCCGGGGCGAGCATGGCCAGGAGGCCCATGCGCCCCGTCTCGGGCCCGTCCCGGCGGTGGCTGAAGAAGAGGTCGGCCCGCTCGAAGGTGTCCAGGCCGGCCGCCTCGATGCCCGCCTGGGGCAGCCCCGCCGCCAACAGCAGGTCGTTGGCCCAGCCGGCCAGGTCCACGTGCCAGCCCTCGGCGAGGCGCAGTCGCCGGCGCTCCGGCACCGTCCGGGCCACCTCCTCGCCCACCGCGAAGTGGGCCACGCCGATGCACGGGGAGATCCCAGCCAGGAGGGCCCCGGCCCCGGTGCCCGCGGTGCGGCACAGGGCGTCGACGGCGCCCGCGACGATGCCGGCCTGGAGGCCCCGCCAGCCGGCGTGGATCACCGCCAGGGCCGGCCGGGGCCCCGGAGCGGCCAGGAGGAGGGCCGCACAGTCGGCCACCGCCACGTAGAGGGGCAGGCCCCGTTCGGCGGTGACCAGGGCGTCGGTCTCCGGCAGGACCGTGGCCGGGTCCAGGGCCCCCCGCCCCCGGGCCGCCGCATCCACGACCTGGACGCCGGCCCCGTGGACCTGGCCGCCGACCACCCAGTCCTCGGCCCGGGCGTCGATCCAGGCGGACCAGAAGCGCCGCTCGGCCAGGGCCGCCTCCCGGTCCCGGCCGCCGGAGAGGGACAGATTGCCCCCCCCGCTCCGCTCCGGGGCCGGATCCCGGGTGGTGAAGACGTGGCGGAGGAAGGGCAGCCGGGAGAGCCCCGGGAAGGCCAGTCCCACCCTGCCGTGGCGCTGGGTCTCGAACATGGGGCGCAGCAGGATAGCGCCCCCGAAGAGGCCCTCACACGGTGATGGTGCCGATCGCGGCGAAGGCCTCCTGGAAGTCGAAACCGTCCTGGAAGTCCTCCAGGCGGTCCCGATCGTCCTTCTTCAGGAGGCCCGCCTCCACCATCTGGAAGACGATGTCCCCGAAGTCCGCCGTGCTCCGCACCCCCCAGGAGCGGAAGGCGTAGGGGGCCAGGGGCCCGAACTCCTCGGCGGCGAAGCGCCGGATGCCGTCCAGCAGCTCCTGGACGCTGATGTGCCGGGTCTCGCCCTTGCGCCCCAGGAGGTAGACGGCGTAGTCCAGGGCCTCCAGCACGAAATAGTAGGCGGCCTCCGCATAGGGCCTGCCGTGTCGGAGGCGGATCTCCTGGATGACGGGTTGGATCCGGCGGTCGTCCATGGTGGTGGGTCCCCGCTTCCTATCGGCCCCCGCCGGGGGGGGTTTGACCCCTTTTCCCGGCCGCGGGAGGCCATCCCCGGGACCCTAGGATATCGCTTTTCCTCCGGCCCTGGAGGCGGCTGGCAGGGCGGGCGCGAAAGCCCTCCGGAGGAGGTCCTCGAAGACCAGGGCCGGGGTCACGTTGCCCCGGAGATCCCGGATGGCCGCCACCAGGGCGGGGACCGCCAGGTCCAGGATCAGGCCCAGCTCCGGGTCCCCTTCCCGGCCGGCCGCAACAGCCCAGCCCAGGGCTGCGGAGAGGAGCAGCTCCCCAGCCTCCCGCTGCTCCGCCAGGGTGCCACCCTCCGGGGGAGCGAGCCACTCCGGGGCCGCCCGGCCCCTGGAGGCCAGCCAGGCCTGGAAGGCCCCGTGGCGCCCCAGGAGCTCCTGCCGGGTGACCGGGTCGAGGGCGAGGACCAGCTCCGGCCCCAGGACCGGGGCCAGGGCCTGCCAGGCCGCCTCGTCCAGGCCAGCGGCCGCCGCCAGGCGCGCCAGGGCCGCCGCCGGCGCCGGCCCCACCCGCCAGGTCCGGCAGCGGGAACGCAGGGCCGGGAGCAGGGCCGAGAGGTCGGCGGCGGTCAGGAAGAGGACCGTGCCCGGCGGCGGCTCCTCGGTGGTCTTCAGGAGGGCGGCCTGGGCGTCTGGGTTCATCCGGTCGGCCTCGAAGAGGAGGACCGCCCGCTGGCCCGCCCCCATGGGCCGGAAGCGCAAGGCCCGCTCCAGGCAGGGCCCGCCGCCCTCGCCCCGGATGGCGATGTGCTCCACCCGCAGTCCCGACACGCCCAGGGCGTCCGGGTCGAGGACGACGCACTCGGCGTGCTCCAGGACCGGGCCCCGGGCCTCCAGGTAACGGGCGGCGCAGGCCATGGCGGCCTCCCGGAGGCGGGCCCGGGAGGGGCCGAGGAAGAGGTAGGTGTCGGCCACCCGGTTCCGGGCCACCTCCCGGGCGAAGCCCTCCAGGACCCGCTGCAGGCCCGGGTCCATCAGCCCACCTCCGCCACCGCCGCCTGGACGGCGGCCGCCACCGCCGCCTCGTCCAGGCCGTCCACCGCCAGGACCCGGGTGCGCTCGGGCCGACGCCGGGCGTAGGCCAGGTAGCCCCTGCGCACTGCCTCCTGGTAGGCCAGACCCCGTCCCTCGAAGGCATCGGCACCCCCGGCCCGGCCGGCCCGGGCCAGGGAGGCGGCCGGGTCCAGGTCCAGGATCAGCACCAGGGATGGCTGCAGCTCCGGCGGCACCACCAGCTCGTCCAGGGCCAGGACGAAGTCCTCCAGGCCCGGGGCCTGGGCCTGGTAGGCCAGGGTGGAGGGCGTGAAACGCTCGCAGACCACGTCCCGGCCCGCGGCCAGGGCCGGAGCGACCTGGCTCCGGAGGAGCTCGTTCCGGGCGGCGAAGAACAGCAAGGCCTCGCTCCGGGGGTCCCAGTCCTCCCGGCCGGGCTCCAGGAGCAGGGCGCGAAGGCGCTCGCCCAGGGCCGTGGCGCCGGGCTCCCGGAGGTGCAGGGGACGCCGCCCCCGGGCCTCCAGCCAGGCCACGAGCCGCCGGGCCTGGGTGGACTTCCCGGCGCCATCCATGCCTTCGAGGACCAGGAAACGGCCGCCCATGCCCCTCATCCTAGCCCGGCGCTGGAAAGGACCGCCCGCCCCGCGCTAGGCTTCCCTGCATGCTGACGGGCTCGTACCGGAAGCGCCGCCCGGGAGCGGCCCTCCTCCTCCTGCTCCTGTCCCTGGTTGCCTGCGCCGCCCCCGCATCCCGGCGGAGCAGCCTGGCCCCGGAGGCGGCACCCTTCCCGACGCCCCCGGGCGACCTCTCCCTGGACCGGCGCATCGCCTGGTGGGAGCGGCAGGTCCCCCGTCTCGCCCCGGAGGACCGGAGCGAGGCACGCCTCCAGCTTGGCCAGCTCCAGCTCGAGGCCGGCCGGTCCCGGGACGCCCGAATCTCCTTCCGGGAGCTCCTGGTCGGCCCCCACTCCCGGGAGGAGGCGGGCCAGGCCGAGCTCGGCATCGGCCTCGCCTACATCCTGGAGGGAGACCCCGAGGCCGCCGGGGAGCACCTGGAGGCGGCGCGGCGCCGCCTGCCCCCGGGGCCCCGGGCCGAGTGCGCCTGGCTCCTGGCCAGGATCCGGGGCGAGGAGACGCTGCCGGAGC
>CAYMFV010000072.1:0-10455 GCA_964389745.1 uncultured Planctomycetales bacterium
GCAGGCTGGCCATCACCACCAATCGGGTGTCGCCCACCTGGCCCATGGCGGCGAGCTGGCCCGGACGGGGACCAACAATCGCTTCCAGGGCCCGGGGGCCTCCTGCGAGCTGGACGGCCTGATCCTGGCCGACCGGGAGCGCCAGGCGGTGGTCCACAGCCTTGTGGACCACGCCGTGCCGGGCTGCGCGAGCCGCCAGGAGTTCCGGGCCATCGCCGACGGCCAGGCCACCGGCGCCTACAGCGGCCGGGTCCTGGTCCGCCCCGGGGCCCAGGGCACCGCCGCCCACCAGTCCTGCCGGAGCCTGCTCCTGTCCCGGGGTGCCCGGGCCGACGCCCGGCCCCAGCTCGAGATCCACGCCGACGACGTCCAGTGCAGCCACGGGGTGGCCATCGGCGAGCTCGACGGCGAGGCCCTCTTCTACCTCCGCTCCCGGGGCATCGGCCGCCAGGAGGCCCGCTCCATCCTGACCCTGGCCTTCGCCGGGGCCATCACCGCCCGCATCCAGGTGCCCGCCCTGCGCTGCCGGGTGGACCGGATGCTCGCCGAGCGCCTGGGCCGGATCCCCGGCGCCGGCGCCGAGGCTCCGGGCTCCCCCATCCTGGAGACCGTGTGAGGCCGACCGCCATGGCTCCCGCTTCCCCCCCCCTGGAGCCGGCCCGGATCCGGGCCGAGTTCCCGGCCCTCGACCAGGAGGTCCACGGCCGCCCCCTGGTCTACCTGGACAGTGCCGCCACGGCCCTCAAGCCCCGGGCGGTGCTGGCGGCGATCCAGGAGGTCTACACCCGGGACTGCGCCAACATCCACCGGGGCGTGCACCTCCTCTCCCAGCGGGCCACCGAGGCCTACGAGGCGGCCCGGGGCCGGGTCCGGCGCTTCCTGGGCGCTGCCAGCGACCGTGAGGTCATCTTCCTGCGCAGCACCACCGAGGCCATCAACCTGGTGGCCCAGGCCTGGGGCCGGCCGCGCCTGGGCCCCGGGGACGAGATCCTGATCACCGGCCTGGAGCACCACAGCAACATCGTCCCCTGGCAGATCCTGGCCGAGCAGACCGGCGCCCGGCTGCGGGTGGCGCCCCTGGACGAGGCCGGGGATGTGGACCGGGAGGCCTGGCGCCGCCTCCTGGGGCCCCGGGTCCGCCTGGCCGCCCTGGCCCACGTCAGCAACGCCCTGGGCACCGTCAACCCGGTGGCCGAGATGGTCCGGGAGGCCCACGCCGCCGGTGCCCTGGTGCTGGTGGACGGCGCCCAGGCCGTCCCCCACCTGCCGGTGGACGTCCAGGCCCTGGGCTGCGACTTCTACGCCTTCTCCGGGCACAAGCTCTACGGCCCCACGGGCGTCGGCGTCCTCTGGGCCCGGGAGGCCATCCTCGCCGGAATGCCCCCCTGGCAGGGGGGGGGCGACATGATCCGCTCGGTCACCTTCGAGCGCACCGAGTACAACGACCTGCCCTGGCGGTTCGAGGCCGGCACCCCCCACATCGCCGGGGCCATCGGCCTGGGCGCGGCCATCGACTGGCTGGAGGCCCTGGACCGGGAGGCGGTGGCCGCCCACGAGACCGCCCTCCTGGAGGCTGGCGAGGCCATCCTGGCCGGGGTCCCCGGCCTGCGCTTCATCGGCCGGGCCCGGGAGCGGGCGGCGGTGCTGTCCTTCGTCCTGGAGGGCATCCACCCCCACGACGTCGGCACCGTCCTCGACCAGGAGGGGGTGGCCGTGCGCACCGGCCACCACTGCGCCCAGCCGGTCATGGACCGCTACGGCGTCCCGGCCACCGTCCGGGCCTCCCTGGGCGTGTACAACACCCTCGCAGACCTGGAGGCCCTGGCCACGGCCCTGGGCCGGGTCCGGGAGATCTTCGCAGCATGACCGGCCTGAACGACCTCTACCAGGAGGTGATCCTCCACCACAACCGTGCTCCCCGGAACTTCGGCCGGCTGGAGGACGCCGACTGCCAGGCCGAGGGCCACAACCCCCTGTGCGGCGACCGGCTCACCGTCTGGCTGAAGCTGGACGGCGACCGGGTGGCGGACCTGCGCTTCGAGGGCCAGGGCTGCGCCATCTCCACGGCCTCGGCCTCCCTCATGACCGAGGCCGTCAAGGACCGGAGCCGCCAGGAGGTGGAACGCCTCTTCCAGGCCTTCCACGACCTGGTCACCGGCCAGCCGCCGGCCGCCGGTGCGCCGGAGCTCGGCAAGCTGGAGATCTTCGCCGGCGTCAGCGAGTTCCCGGTGCGGGTGAAGTGCGCGAGCCTCGCCTGGCACACCCTCATGGCCGCCCTGGAGGGCGGCGGCCGCGTCTCCACCGAGTGACCGCATGGACCCTTCCCCCCCTGCCGCGGAGCTCCGGGACCAGGTCGTCCAGGTGCTGCGCGCCGTCTACGACCCCGAGATCCCGGTGGACATCTGGGAGCTCGGCCTCGTCTACGACCTGGAGGTGGACGCGGAGGGCCGGGTCCTCGTGCGCATGACCCTCACCTCCCCCGCCTGCCCCGTGGCCGGCACCCTGCCCGGGGAGGTGGAGGCGAAGGTGCGGGCGGTACCGGGCGTCCGGGAGGCCCGGGTGGAACTCACCTGGGACCCGCCCTGGGGCCCCGAGCGCATGTCCGAGGCCGCCCGCCTGCAGCTCGGCATCTTCTGAATGCCAAAGGACCGCCGGCCGAGGCCGGCGGTCCCGGAAGAACGGCAGACCCGGGGGCCTACAGGTCCAGGAAGTTGGTGGTCACACAGGCCGCCAGGTCCACCGCCTGCACCCGGACCCGGCCGCAGGCCGCGGCGGGCAGGCTGGCGTTGAGGCTGGTCGCCGTGGAGGTGGCCGCCAGGGTCGGGCTCATCAGGTCGAGGGCCAGGCCCGTGCAGGGCGTACCCATCCAGGTGAAGGCACCCGGGAAGCCCCACACCCAGGCGATGGTCGCACCGGGCGTCGTGCCGGTGACCGTGAAGGTGACCGGCCCGGGGCAGGTGCCGTTCATGGACAGGGTCGGACCGCCGCCACCGCCGCAGTCGTCGTAGTAGAGGGTGCCGTTCCACTGCCGGGGGTAGAAGGTGCTGCCCGTGAAGCCGGGAACCCCCTTGCCGCAGTTGGTGACCAGGGACAGGTCGGCGTTGGAGTAGGTCGTCGGCCCGCCGTTGGTGTACTTCAGGGACTGGATGCCACCGACGTAGGACGTCAGGTCGACGTAGATGCCGTAGGTCTGCCCCGCCTGGAAGCAGACGCCGTTGCCGCTCAGGTCGACGAAGGTCGGCTGGTCGCTGCCAGCGGTGCCGCCGGTGGCACTGCTGAATGTGCCCATCAGGGTCCAGCCGGCGCTGGAGTTCTCGAAGCCGACGCTGGTGCCCGGCCGCCACCAGATCTCGATGGTGGCCGTGCCGCCGACCTCGGACACGTTGATGTCCATGCCGGTGAACTCCATGTCGAAGGCCGGCGTGATGTCGAACATGTTGCCGGCGTAACCGTTGTTGCTGGCGAAGAGGGTGGTCAGGGAACCCGGGGGCTGGGCCCCGGGGCCTCCCTGGTGCTGCAGGACGACGACCGGGGAGCCGTCGTCGCAGAGCTGCTGGGACTGGGCGCCGAGGGGGGGGAGCAGCAGGGCTGCCACGGTGACGGCGCCGAACAGGATCTTGCAGGACATCGGGATGGTCTCTCCTTGCTTGGCACAGGGGGCTGCGCCGGTTCAGGGGGGCAAGGCGACCGCCATGGGGCGATCTCCGTTCATCCTCAGTATGCCAGACCGGCCAGGAACGCAAGGACCGCCACCGCTGCAAATGGACGGCGGGCCGGCGCCCGGAAGACGCCGGCCCGACCGACTGGTAGCGGAGGAGGGACTCGAACCCTCGACAGACGCGGCTTATGAAGCCGCCGCTCTAACCAGCTGAGCTACTCCGCCAGGGCACCGCCGCGGGCGGTGCCGCCCCCCTCGGGGCGGCAGATTCTAGCGCCGGTCGGAAGCCTCCTCCAGGCCGGCTCCGGCCGCCAGCCGGGCCAGGGCCCGCTCCCGGCCCAGAAGGGCCAGGACCTCGCCCACCGGCGGCCCCCCGAGGGTGCCGGTGAGGGCCGCCCGCATGGGCTTCAGGACCTTCCCGAGGCCCAGCCCCAGCTGCCCGGCCACCTCCCGGATCCAGGCGTCGAAGTCCCCGGGAGGGAAGGCATCGGCGCCGACCAGGGCCTCCCGGACCGCCGCCAGGACCCGGCGGGCGTCGCCACCGGCGAGAGCCTTCCGGGCCTTCTCGTCGGGCGCCGGCGGCGGCTCCCGGAGGAAAGCGGCCCGCTCGGGCAGCTCGCTGTAGAGGCGGATGCGCTCCCGCATGGCCGCCGCCAGGCGCTCCCGCCAGGCCCCGGCCGCGACGCCGGCCGGCGGCTCCAGGCCGGCCGCCTCCAGCCAGGGCCGGCAACGGGCGGCCAGCTCCCCGGGGGGCGTCCGGCGGACGTACTCGCCGCTGATCCACAGGAGCCGGTCGGGATCGAAGACGGCGCCGGCCTTGTTCACCCGGGCCAGGTCGAAGCGGGCCACCAGCTCCTCGGGGGTGAAGAGGTCGGTGTGGTCGTCCAGGGCGAAGCCGAGCAGCCCCAGGAAGTTGACCAGGGCCTCGGGCGGGTAGCCCTTCGCCCGGTAGTCCGCCACCGCCGTGTCGCCGGTGCGCTTCGAGAGCTTGCGGCCGTCCTTCCCCAGGATCAGGGGCAGGTGGGCGAAGACCGGCGGCTCCTGGCCCAGGGCCTCGTGGAGGAGCACCTGCTTCGGCGTGTTCACCAGGTGCTCCTCGCCCCGGAGCACGTGGCTGATGGCCATGGCCGCGTCGTCCACGGCGCAGGTGAAGTTGTAGGTGGGCGCCCCGTTGCTGCGCACCGCCACCCAGTCGTCCAGCTCCTCGGCCCGGAAGCGGACGGTGCCCCGGATCCGGTCCTCCACCACCACGTCCCGGCCCTCGGGGACGGCGAAGCGGAGCACGCAGGGCTCCCCCGCCGCCGCCCGCCGGGCGGCCTCCTCCGGATCCAGCTCCCGGCAGCGCCGGTCGTAGCGAGGCGTCTCCTTCCGGGCCCGCTGCTTCTCCCGGAGGGCCTCCAGGCGCTCGGCGGGACAGAAGCAGCGGTAGAGCACGCCGGCCGCGAGCAGGCGCTCCACCGCCTCCCGGTAGCGCCCCATCCGCTGGCTCTGGAAGTAGGGGCCGTGCGCCCCCCCCGCCTCGGGCCCCTCGTCCCAGTCCAGCCCCAGCCAGCGCAGGCTATCCAGGATCGAGCGGAGGGACGCCTCGGTGTTCCGGGCGGTGTCGGTGTCCTCCACCCGGAGCACGAAGACGCCGCCGTGGCGCCGGGCGAAGGCCCAGTTGAAGAGGGCGGTCCGGGCGCCGCCGACGTGGAGGCGCCCGGTGGGCGAGGGTGCGAAGCGCACCCGGACGGGGCGGGTGGAGGCCATGGGAACGGCGCATTCTAGGCCGCTCCCCTCCCACCCGCCGGTCCGGGATCAGGGCAGCAGGCGCAGGGAGACCTTGTTGCTCAGGTAGGGCGTCCCGGCCAGCGGGAAGAGCACCGCCTGGGCGTGGACCTCCATGCCCGCCAGGCTTGGCTGGGCCGGGATGGCCATCGGGCTGGCGTAGGGCAGGGGCAGGACCGGGGTCTGCATCACCAGGGCGCCGAGGTCGATCTCGGCATCGCCCCAGGGGGTCGGGCTGGTCCCCAGGGCCGAGCTCACCCCGATCACGCCGGTGCCGGTGCCGTCCAGGGAGACGTCCACCGAGGTCCCCACCCGGGGCGGGCCGGCCACGTGCAGGACCTGGTCCCGGGCGTCGGCCACCAGCACCTCGCCACCGTTGCCCATGGTGTTGGCGTGCACCGCCTTGGTGCCCATGGCGAAGACGTCGCCGTCGTCGTCCAGGCCCAGGGCGAAGGCCGAGCCGGAGGTGTCGATCTCGCAGGTCCGGGTGCCGGCGGCGTCGTAGACGAAGCCCTCCGGCGTCAGTCCCAGGCTGTCGCCCCAGGAAACCCCGGCCACCGTCTCCCCGGCGTCGTCCACGGCGCAGCCGGCGGCCACGAGCTGGAAGGCCGTGCCCGGGGCGTCCAGGCTGTCGCTGAACAGGAAGCTCGTGCCCACGGTGTCGTAGAGGCCGATCTCGATGTGGTCGTAGGCGGGGCTGTAGCGCTGGATCTGGTAGCCCAGGCGGCTGCCGTCCTGGTTCAGGGCCAGGCGCGCCACGTAGGTCCCCGAGGGGAAGTACTCCTGGCTGACCAGGGTGAAGACCCCGGGGGCCGTCTCCCGGAAGACCTTGAACCAGCCGAAGAAGCCGAAGGCGAAGGTGGAGCCGTCACCGGACATGGCGTGCGAGTCGAAGGAGCCGCCGATGTTCTCGCTGTGGATGACGCCGGGCAGGGTCGTGTCGTAGATCAGGGCCTCGGTGCCGAGGTTCAGGTACATGCGACCGCCGTCGTCGGACAGCACCGCCTGCCGGGCGTGGAAGTACGTGGTGCTGCCGTAGACCGTGGAGAGCTGGTCCGAGAAGAGGGAGCTGCCATCCCGGGCGAAGCCCTCCAGGCGCAGCTTCTGGATGTTCGGATCGGCCTTCCAGGCCACCACCATGGTGCCGGCGTCGTCGATGGCGACCCCGCCTCCGAAGTAGTTCAGGGTCCGGGGGAAGGTGTAGGACCAGAGCTCGGTGCCGTCCCAGGTCGTGAAGACGTGCAGGGTGGCCTCGTAGTCGTAGCCCGAGGTCGGGTCCATGTCCACGACCTCGAGGACCGCCGCCAGGTCGCCCCGGTCGGCCACCGCCACGTAGGGCCCCTCGGAGCCCGGGGTCGGCAGGTCCCAGACAGGCGTCGCCGAACCGCCGGGGTAGAGGGTGGCCGCCTCGTTGTTCAGCTCCTTGCCGGCGAGGACGCTGGCGCCGTTGTCGCCCACGTCCAGGTTCCTGCAGATCCAGGCGAGCCCGCCGTCCGGATCGGACCAGCGGGGGCTGGTGACGAGGCGCAGGCTGCCCCCCGTCGCCGACACCACGGCGCCGCCGGCGGTCCGGTACTCCCGGACCACCCGGGCGCCGCCGGCGTCCACCTGGAGATGCTCGCGGAGGAGGGTGCCGGCCTGGGGTGGGCCTTGCAGGGTGAAGGTCAGGAGAAGCAGGGCGTACATGGGTGTCCTGGGGTTGCAGGGAAGGGAGCGCCGCAAGGGCGCGGCGCCCTGCCCACAAGCCTACACCCCGAATGGCCCGCCCGGTCGCGCCGGGTCAGCGGCTCCCCGTCGGCCGGGGCAGCTCCCGGAGGACGGGCTCCTCGGCCTCGTCGAAGGCCACCACGTAGCCCCAGCGGATGTTCTGCTCCTGGCCCGGAGCCAGGGTGAGCCGCCAGCGGTAGAGGCCCTGCTCCACCTGGAGGCGCAGGGACTCCTCGTCCCGGAGGGGCAGGGGCTGGATCTGGGCCGGGGAGACCTCCACATCCGAAACCCGGCTCACCGGGATCGTCTCCTCCACCAGGACCTCCACCGGGGCCGGAGCGGCCGCGCTCAGGCGCAGGGTGGCCCGGTAGACCCGGGTGAGGCGCACGGTGGAGCCCAGCCAGCCGGGCTCGTCCCGCTCCTCCCGAATCGTCTCCCAGCGCACCGTGAGGTTCGGGTCGACGCCCAGGTAGAGGGTGGTCTCGTCCCCCGGCCGGAGGGAGGGGAAGGAGGTCTGCCCCAGGTAGTCGGGCCCCAGGAAGACCCGGGCCGTGCCCGGCAGGAGGGGGGCGTCGCCGGTGTGCCGGACCGTGGCCCGGAGGAAGCCCCGGGTGCTCAGGGAGGGCACCACGTAGCGCTCGGCCCGGACCTCGAGGGGCACCTCCCGGAGGACGAAGCGGTGGGCCTGGCCGTTGCCCCGGACCGTGCGCCGGCCGGCCAGGCGGAACAGGGCCGTGAGGCCCAGGTCCTCCACTTCCGCCAGGGGCTCCTCCTCCTCCGGAGCCGCCGCCGCGTCCGTGTAGCCGAGGGCCCGGGTCTTCTCGGCCCGGTGCCGGCCCAGGCGCAGGACCCGCAACGGCAGCGGGGGGGGGGCAAGGCCGAGCTCGGGGCGGGACGTGCTCATCAGCAGCTCCACGTCCTCCCAGTCCAGGCCCCCCCGCTGGTGCACCTCTGCCACCAGGGCCACCGTGACCCCGGTCAGGTCCGGCGCCACCCGGAGCTCGTAGGCGGGCTTCCAGGAGGCCTCCTCCTGGAGGTAGACCACCTCCCCCCGGAGCTCCCCGGGCACCCGGACATCCAGGCGCACCCCCAGCTCCAGGTGGGAGTGCTCCGTGCCGCCGTCGAGGCGCTCCTGGAGCTCCTGGATCCGCCGGTCCAGGGCCGCCCCCCGCTCCTCCAGCTCGAGGCGGGCCCGCACCAGGGAGCTGCGGCGCTCCTGGACGAAGCGGAAGACGGCCCCCAGGGACTCCTCCTCCCCGGAACCCTCGGCCACCCGGGCCAGGGCCTCGCCCCCCTGGCCCAGGCCGGCCACCAGGGACTCCAGGAAGGCCTCGCCGCTGGTGACCCCGGCCAGGTCCGCCTCCAGGTACTTCCGCTCCCGCCGGGTCGTCTCCAGCTCCGCGGCCAGCCGGGTTCGCAGCTCGGGGGCCAGGAAGGCGCCCCGGACCTCGTGGATCTCCACGTCGGCCACCCGGGCCTCCCCCTCCAGGATCCGCACCCGGAAGCTGTCCTGCCGGGCGGCGGCCGGAAAGGGCCCGAGCCGCAGGCGCAGGCTGCCGGCGGTCTCGCTCCGGGCCTGGAAGGAGGCCTCCACCAGGGCCCCCCGGGAGTGGAGGGTGACCCGCTCGGTCCGGGCCTGGAGCCCGCCGTTGCTGCCTTCCTCCTGCAGGACGACGCCGGGGGCGGGCGGAAGGAGGACCGGCAGGAGGGCGAGGAGCATCATGGGCATGGGACGACGGTGGCCGCGGTTCGCGGGGCATTGTCCCCGGTCGCCCCGCCCGGTGCCAGGGTCCTGGAGGGGGCGCTCCCCCTACACTATCCCGTCATCGTGGCGCCCGTCACCGTCGTCGGAGCCGGTCTTGCCGGCTCGGAAGCAGCCTGGCAGATCGCCCGGGCCGGGATTCCGGTGCGCCTCCTCGAGATGCGGCCCCGGCGGCGCACCCCGGTCCACCGGAGCGACCGCTGCGCCGAGCTGGTCTGCTCCAACTCCCTGGGCTCCCTCCTGCCCGACCGGGCCGCCGGGGTCCTGATGGCCGAGCTGGCCGCCCTGGACTCCCTGCTCCTGGCCGTGGCCCGGGAGCACGCCGTGCCCGCCGGCGGCGCCCTGGCGGTGGACCGGGAGGCCTTCGCCGCCGCCGTCACCGCCGCCCTGGAGGCCCATCCCCGGATCACCCTGGTCCGGGAGGAGCTCCCGGAGGTCCCCCGGGAGGGCGTCTGCGTCCTCGCCACCGGCCCCCTGACCAGCGACGCCCTGGCCGCCGACCTGGCCCGGCTGGCCGGCCGGGAGCACCTGGCCTTCTTCGACGCCATCGCCCCGGTGGTGGTGGCCGAGACACTGGACCGGGAGCGGCTCTTCCCGGCCTCCCGCTGGGGCCGGGGGGGGGCGGACTACTGGAACGTGCCCCTGGACCGGGAACGCTACGAGTGGCTGGTGGCCGAGCTCCTGGCGGCCGAGCGCCGCCCGCTCCGGGATTTCGAGATGGCCGACCCCCGGGCCCGGTGCTTCTTCGAGCGCTGCCTGCCGGTGGAGGTCCTGGCCGCCCGGGGCGTCGACGCCCTGCGCTTCGGCCCCCTGCGCCCGGTGGGCCTGGTGGATCCCCGGACCGGCCGCCAGCCCTGGGCCGTCCTCCAGCTCCGTCCCGAGAACCGGGCCGGCACCCTCTACAACCTGGTGGGCTTCCAGACCAACCTCCGCTACGGCGAGCAGGAACGTATCCTCCGGGACCTGCCCGGCCTGGAGCGGGCCGAGTTCGCCCGCCTGGGCAGCATGCACCGGAACACCTTCCTGTGCGCGCCCCGGGTCCTGGCGGCGACCCTGGAGTGGCGGGACCGACCGGGCCTCTTTCCCCCCGGCCCGCCCACCGGCCTGGAGGGCTACCTGGGCCACATCGGCTCGGGCCTCCCCGCCGGGCGCCCCGCCCTGCGCCCGGCCCTGGGCCCGGAGCCCGGGCGCCCGCCCCGGCCTCTCCTGGCCGTTCTCGTCACCTGGATCGAGGAGCTCATCGATTCCGGTCCGGACGAGCCCAGCAAGAGCTCCGTCGTCTCCCTCAGCGACGGTACGGCCGTCGCCTGCGAGCTGGTTCGCATCGACGACGATGTACGGGCACTCCACGGTGTCGTCGCCCTCCTTCAGCCGTTGGCCATGGTGCCCGACGCCTGCCTCTCCCTGATCGCTGCGACCTACCACCTGACCCCGCGGGAGCACGAGCTGCTGCACCACCTGGCCACCGGCCTCAGCACCGCCGACGTGGCCCGCGAGATGGGCATCAGCCTCCACACCGTTCGGGACCACATCAAGAACCTCTACCGAAAGACCGGTGCCC
>CAYMFV010000073.1:0-10370 GCA_964389745.1 uncultured Planctomycetales bacterium
CCCCCCCCCCCGAGCACTACCCCAGGCGCTTCTCCGGCGCCGTCGGCGGGCTGTAGGACGACGACGCGGCCCGCGCCGTCGTGGCCGCGGGGGTTGCAGAGCGCGAGCCGGGCCGGGCCGGACGGCACCGGGGCCGGCCCCGCCACGCCGAGGGCCCGGTCCCGCAGCTCCGTCGCGATCTGCGCACAGCGCCGGCCCACGGCCACGAACTCCCGGTTCTCCTGCTCCACCTCCGCCTGGGTGAGCAGGCCGGGCCAGCCCTGGCCGCCGTTCGAGTGCTCGTCGAGGACCAAGGCCAGCTTCCAGGCTTCCCGGAACTCGTCGGTGGGATAGGGCAGGCCGGTCAGCATGGCGAGCTGCGCCCAGAGGGCCTCGAGATCCGGCAGGAGCCCCCGGGCGTGGCGGACCCGGGCGGCGCTGACCGGCGTGGTCAGGGCGACGTCCTCCCACTGGCCGGCGGCGTCGCCCCGGTAGCTCGGAAAGACGTCGCCGTACTTGCCGAGGAGGTGATCGAAGAACTCCGCGGCCGTCGCCAGCCGGATCTTCGGGGTCGTGTGGGTCGCGTTCCACTGGGCGGCGAGGCTCGCCATGCCGCTGTTCGGCATCAGGTCGTCGAAGCCGCGCACCACCAGCACCGCGTCGTAGGGATAGCCAGCCGCCTCGAACTCCTGGATGCGCGCCGGGATCCTGTTCGCCGCCGTGGTCATGTTCAGTAGCCCCCACTCCACGAAGCCCTCGGCGTAGGAGCCGTAGGTGATCCAGGTGAGGACCCGGGAGCCGTCCCGCCCCTCCCACCAGAAGGGGCGATCGGCGATGGGGATGTCCGGCCGGCCGCCGAAGGTGCCGTTGGGGCCGAGCACCGCGTAGGGCACGCCGGCGGTGGCCAGCACCCGCGGCATGGCCAGGGTGAAGCCCGGCACGTCGTTCAGGAAGGCGGTGCGGGCCGGCGTACCGAGGAGTGCCTCCATGCCGGCGGCGTGCAGCGGGAGACGGTGCAGCTCCTCCTCCCCGCACAGGCCCGAGTGCAGGTTCGTGTAGTTCGCCCCGTAGGCGAAGCGCCCCTCGGCCAGCCGGGCGCGCAGGCGGGCCACGTCGGCGGCCGAGGCCCGGTCCAGGAAGCCCTCGAGCTGGTAGCTGGTCTCGATGGTCCAGTAGTAGCCCGGATCGGCATCGGCCAGGTTCAGGGCCATGACGGTGCGATCGTGGTTGCGCTGGGCCATGACCGTCGGCGGCGCGTTGAAGCCGACGTCGGCGTGGGCCAGCTCGACCACGTAGAGGGTGTCGATGGTCCCCGGCGCCCCAGGACCATCCTGGACCGGCGGGAAGAGGCCGAGCAGCAGGAGGGTGACGGACAGCCCCATGCCCCGAGCCTACCCCACGGAGCAGGGCCGGGGCACCTATCATCGGCCGCCCACCCGCGGACGCCAACACGATGAAGACCCTCGCCCTCACCCTGCTCGCTCTCCTGCCGGCGGTTCCGGCCGCGGCCCAGGTCCAGCGTGACGACCTGACGCCGCTCGAGATCGCCTACACGACCACCGTCGCCGAGGACCTCCAGTCCTTCCAGGTGGAGATGGACGTCCGGAACGTCGCCCGGCCCCACCTCCACGTGGCGATGCCCGAGTGGATGCCCGGGGCATACATGCTCTTCCGCTTCGGCAAGCGCGTCCAGGATCTGGCGGCGACCCGGGCCGACGGCACGCCCCTCGAGATCGTCCGGTTGAACGAGGGCGCCTGGAGCATCACCACCGCGGGCAGCCGTCACGTCCGCGTCCGCTACCGGGTTCCCGCCAGTCGAGGCTGGCGCGGCCGGCGGCCGGATCCCGACGAGCCCGTCACGGGCCTGCGCATCAACGGGCCGGGGACCTACATGTACGTGGAGGGCGCCAAGTCGCTGCCCGTGACCGTCACCTACCGCCTGCCGGAGGGCTGGAAGATCGCCAACGGTCTGCTCCCCGGCGCCGACCCCACGGAGCGCCAGGCGAAGGACTACGACACCTTCATCGACGCGCCGACCATCGTCGGCCACTTCCTCGAGCGGGAGTTCGCGGTTGCCGGCACGCCGTTTCGCTGTGTCTTCTTCCAGAACAACCAGGAGTACGACTTCGACATCGACGCCTTCGTCGCCCTGGTGCAGCAGGTGGTCGAGAGCCAGGGCCGGCTCTTCGGCAGCTTCCCTTTCCCGAACTACGTCTTCCTGTTCACCCTGCCCGGCGGCGGCGGCCTGGAGCACCTGAACTCCACCTCCATCGGGCTGGATCCGGCCGGACAAAAGAAGGATCCGCGGCATGGGATCTCCGTGGTCTCCCACGAGTTCTTCCACGCCTGGAACGTGAAGCGGATCCGGCCGAAGGTCCTCGGGCCCTTCGCCTACCAGCGGGAGAGCTACACCGGCAACCTCTGGGTCTCCGAGGGCTGGACCTCCTACTTCGGGGACCTGACCCTGGCGCGCACGGGTATCTGGGGCCGGGAGGAGTACCTGGCCCAGCTCGCCCGGGCCATCTCTGCCGAGATGAGCAAGGTCCGGCGCAAGGAGCACTCCGTCGACTGGGCCAGCCGCAACGTCTGGCACGACTACCCCGGCGAGGAGGAGCCCCGGGTGGACTACTACGCCACCGGCGAGTACCTGGGCGCCCTGATGGACCTGAAGATCCGCCACGAGACCGCCGGCCGGAAGTCCCTGAATGACGTCATGCGCTTCCTCAACCGCTGGTTCGCCGAGCGCGGCGTCGGCTTCGAGGAGGGAGACATCGAGCGGGCCTGCACCGCTATCAGCAACCACGACTTCGGGGAGTTCTTCGCCCGCCACGTCACCGGCACCGTCGACCCGCCCTTCGCCGAGATCTTCGCCTACGCCGGGATCGAGTACGCCGAGGAGCGCATCCCATGCTCCTTCCCCTTCCGCCTCCGGGGCCGCCGCATCGCCGGCCGCCGGCACGGCGGCGAGGCCGAGGCAGCTGGTGACGCCCCCCGTCCCGGCGAGACGATCGTCGAGGTGGACGGCCAGCCTTTCGAGGACGCCAACGCCGTCCTCCGCCGGCACCAGCCCGGCGACAAGGTCAGGCTGGTGCTGGAGCGCGACGGCGACCGGCGCGAGGTCGAGGTCGAGCTCACCGACAAGGCCAGGGTCATCGTGGAACTGCGGTTCATGGAGAACCCGACCGAGGAGCAGTTGCGGATCCGGGAGGCCTGGTTGTCGTCGGTGCAATGATCCCGCTGGCCCTGCCGCTTGCTGCACTCCTGCTGCCGGCCCCGGCCACCCAGCAGCCATCCATCGAGGAGAGGCTCGCGCTCTACGAACGCTGCCGGCAGTCCTATCGCGTGGCCATGCCGGATCTCCGTATCCAGCCGCACTGGCTCGAGGACGGCTCGTCCTTCCTGTACCGCAAGGACGGCACCGAATACTTCATGGACCCGGAGTCGGGAAGACCGCGCAAGCCCACCGAGGAGGAGCACCGGGAGGTGGCGCGACGGCCCAGGCCGTGGCCCGGCCAGGCCCGCTCCTCGACAGGGAGTATCCTCCGCCGCACTGGCAGCGGCAATCTCGTGGGCGAGGGCTCCGACCGGGAGACGGCTCTCCAGCTCACGCACGATGCCGGGCCCGACATCACCTGGATCGTCAGCCCGAAGGCCTGGTCCCCGGCGGGAGATCGCGTCGTCGTCACCCGGGTGGACAGCCACGGGGTCCACCACCTGCCAATCGTGGACTACACGAGGCCGCTCGAGACCATCACCCGCTTCCCCTACCTCAAGACCGGGAGCCCTTTCGCTGCCATCTCGCTCGAGGTCATCGAGCTGCCCTCCGTCGCGCGGACGAGGGTCGACCCTGGCGTCGAGGGCAACCACTACCTCTTCCCGGTTGGCTGGCGGGAGGATGGCCGGGAGCTGTTCTTCCTGCGCCTCGATCGCGAGGCCACCCGCCTGGACCTGATGGCAGCCGACCCGGCCACGGGGTCGAGCCGGGTCCTCCTCACCGAGACGGCGCGGACCTTCGTTGGCGGCCTCGACTTCATCACCGGTGGCTGGCAGGAGGTGTTCACGCCGATTCCGGGAACCAGCCAGTTCCTGTGGCTCTCGGAGCGGGACGGGTGGCGGCACATCTACCGCTACGACTCCGAGGGCAGGTTGCTCAACCGCGTGACGCACGGCTCCCTCCCCCGTCGTCAAGGTCGCCGCGGTCGATCCGGAGCGCGGCCGGGTCTTCTTCACGGCCCACGGCGAGCCACGGCTCTACGACACCCACCTCTACCGCGTCGACCTCGATGGCGGCGCCGTGACGCGCCTGACCGATGCCCCGGGCGAGCACCAGGTCGCGATCTTCCCTTCCCACCGCTTCTTCGTCGACAACCACTCCAGCCTGGACCGGCCGCCGGTCTCCGAGCTGCGGGACACCGACGGGCGCCTGGTCTGCCGGCTCGCCGAGGCGGACGTCTCGGCTTTCGAGGCCGAGGGCTGGTACCCGCCGGAGCCTTTCGTGGTCAAGGCGGTGGATGGAGAGACGGACCTCTACGGACTGCTCTTCAAGCCCGTGTGGTTCGACCCGGAGACACGCTATCCCGTCGTCGACCTCATCTACTCGGGGCCGTTCATGACGATCGTGCCGAACGACTACACCCTGCGTTCGCCCCACGCCCGCAAGGCGCACGCGATGGCACAGCTCGGCTTCGTCACCTTCGTCGTCGATCCCCGGGGTACCACGGGGCGGAGCAAGGCCTTCCAGGACGCCTCCTACGGACGCATCGGACAGATCGAGATTCCCGACCACGTCGCGACCCTGCAGCAGCTCGCTGCCGAGCGCCCGTACATGGATCTCGAGCGAGTCGGCATCTACGGCCACTCCTGGGGCGGCTACTTCGCCCTGCGGGCCATGCTGACCGCCCCCGACGTGTTCCACGCCGGTGTCGCGAGCGCGCCAGGCGAGCTGACCGAGGCGGCGCCCATCAACGAGCCCTACATGCGCCTGCCCGTCCACAACCGGGAGGGCTACGCCGCCGGCCTGAACGCGCCCCTGGCGGAGAGGCTGCGCGGCAAGCTGCTGCTCATCCACGGCACGGCCGACGTCAACGCACCTCTCTCGACGACGATGCGGATGGTGCGGGCGCTGATCGATGCGGATCGCCCCTTCGAGCTCCTGGTCCTGCCCGGCGCCGACCATGCCCTCGCCGCACCCACCTTCGGCAACTACGTGGACAAGTGCATCTTCGCCTTCTTCCTGCGGCACCTCCGCGGGGAGGAACTCGCGTGGTAGGCATCACGGGCGCGACCGGAACATCCGCACCACCTGCTCGACGTCGATGGCCCGGGCCACGTGGCCGTCCCGACCGACCATGGTAGTTGCGGCGAAGAGGGAGTTGAGGATCGCCTCCTCGGTGGCGTCGGCGACGGCCCGGAAGAGCGGCGTCATCTCGGCATCCGGCAGCCGGGTCATGGCCTGGGGGCCGCGCTCGTCCGCCCGGATCCGGTTGCCCGCGAAGGTCGAGAAGGCGATCACGTAGTCGCCGCTGCCGTTCGCCAGCACCGAGCCGGTCCGGGCCAGGCCGACCAGGGCCCGCCGGGCCAGCCGCTCCAGGTTCCGGGAACCGAGGGGGGCGTCCGTGGCGACGACGATCATGCAGGAGCCGTCCCCGTCAGGCGGCGCCAGCACCGGCGGCGGGGCGTCCTCCGGAGGAAAAGGCCGGCCGTCGATGCGCAGCCTGCCGCCGAAGTTGGTCTGCACCAGCACCCCCACCGTCCACCCTCTGGTGCGCCGGGAGGAGGTGCCGATGCCGCCCTTGTAGCCAAGGCAGCGCGTCCCGGTGCCGGCACCCACGCAGCCCTCCGCCACCGGGCGGCTCGCCGCCGCCTCCCAGGCCGCCTGCACGTGCGCAGCCGTCACGTGGGGCGTCCGGATGTCGTTCAGCCAGCCGTCGTTGGTCTCGCCGACCACCACGTTCACCGAGCGCACGGCCTCGTTGCCGGGCTGGCGCAGCACAACCTGCACCATGGCCTCGAGGACCGTACCCACGGCCAGCGTATTGGTCAGGGCGATCGGCGCCTCGAGGTTGCCGAGTTCCTCGACCTGGGTGAAGCCGGCCGCCTTGCCGTAGCCGTTGCCCGTGACCACCGCCGCCGGCACCTTGCGCTGCCAGGTGTTCTCGCCCAGGCAGGGAACGATCACGGTGACGCCGGTTCGGGCGTCCTCTCCCTCGATGATCGTGGCGTGGCCGACGCCGACGCCCGGCACGTCGGTGATGGCGTTCCACGGTCCGGGCTCCAGGTCGCCGATGCGGATGCCCAGGTCCCGGGCCCGCCGCGCCTTCCCCTGGGGGACCGGCTCCGCCGGTGGCGCCGCGGCGGCACGCTGCTCCCGGGCGTACCGCTCGGCCTCGCCGAAGGCCCGGAGCAGGTTGCCGCCGAGGATCTTGCGGATGTCCTCCGCGGAGTAGCCCCGATCCAGGAGGACCTGGGTGATGACGGGGAAGCTGCTTACATCCTCCACCTGCACTGGCGTCGTGGTGATGCCATCGAAGTCGCTGCCGAGGCCCACGTGGTCGATGCCTGCCACCTCCACGATGTGGTCGATGTGGTCCACCAGGTCGTGGACCGTGCCCCGCACCAGCGGCGGCCGGCGGCCATCATGGCTGTCAAGCAGCAGGCGTGCGGACTCCGGCACGAGGAAGCCAGAGGCGAAGTTGACCATGACCACGCCGCCGTTGCGTGCGATCCCGCGCAGGACGTCGTCCGGGATGTTCCGCGGGTGCGGCGCCAGGGCGAAGGCCGAGGAGTGGGAGGCGATGACCGGCGCCCGGGCAACGCGCAGGACATCCCGCATCCCGTCCGCCGAGACGTGGGAGATGTCCACCAGCATGCCCAGCTCGTTCATGGTGCGGACGACCTCCTCGCCGAAGGCCGACAGGCCGCCGCAGCGCGGCTCATCGGTTGCCGAGTCCACCCAGTCCAGGGACTCGGAGTGGACCAGGGTCATGTAGCGAGCGCCGAGGGCGTACAGCTCCCGCAGGACGGCCAGCGACCCGCCAATCGCGTGGCCGCCCTCGACGCCGATCAGGCTGGCGATCCGACCGTTGGCCTTCGCCTTCAGGATGTCCCGGGTGCCGAGGGCCATCTGCAGGTCGTTCGGGTAGCGTGCCACCATGCGCCGGACGAGGTCGATCTGCTCGAGCACGGTCTTCGTGGGCAGCGGGGCGGACGACGGCACCCACACCGACCAGAACTGGGCGGTGACGCCGCCGGCCCGCAGGCGCGGCAGGTCGGTATGGAGGCCCGGCTGATGCCGGGCGATGTCCAGCTCCTCGAAGGAGGACTGGCCCCGTTCCCGGATCACCCACGGGAGATCGTTGTGACCGTCGACCAGGATCGCGCTGGCGTGGATCCGCCGCGCCTCGTCGCCTACCTGGACGAGGCCGCGCTCGGCGGCCAGGCCCGTGGCGATCCGGTCCTCCGGGCTGCCGCGGCTCACGCGCACGGCGCAGCTCGTGCCCAGCGCCAGGGCCAGTCCAAAGGCAAGGAGACCTCGAAGCCGCGGGCGCACAAGGAGCAGCACCAGCGTGACGGCGGAAACGCGCTTGCCCATGGCTCCCCCATTGTGCCGCCGCCGCCGGTCAGCGGAGGATGGCGCCGGAGGAACCGCGCCCGGAGGTCCTGGGGTGGCCTACGCACCAGGCCCCGCCAGCCAGAGAGTCTCGACCGGCACGGCGAGGCTGCGCGGCCCGATGGGCACGCTCTCGGTGCCCCGGTAGAGGAGGACACCCCGATGGAAGCGGCGGCCGGCCAGCTCCGCGAGTGACCGCAGGCCGGCGAAGTCGGTGCTGCGGAGGGTGGCCGCCGCCTTCACCTCGATACCGACCAGGCGCCCCCGCCGGTCCTCCAGCACGAAGTCCACCTCCCGCTGGGTGTGGGTGCGGAAATGGTGGAGGACGGCAGCAGTGCGGGCCCAGGAGAGCTGCTTCTGCAGCTCCATCCCGACCAGGTTCTCGAGCAGCGGGCCCAGGGCATCCCGGCCCAGGGTCCTTCGCTCTGCCACGCCACGCAGGTGCGCCGCCAGGCCGACGTCCTCGAGGAGGACCTTCGGTGCGCGCACCAGTCGCTTCGAGAGGTTGGCCGACCAGGCAGGGACCCGGCGAAAGAGGAAGCCCAGCTCCAGGAGGCGCAGGTAGCGATCCACCGTGCTCCGGGGCAGGGCGGCAGCCCGAGCCACCCCGCTGACATCCAGGGTCTGGGCGCAGCGGGCTGCGAGCAGGGCAGCGAGCCGGGGCAGGCGCGGGGCGTGGGCAACGTCGCCGAGGTCAAGGACGTCCCGCAGCAGCATGGTCTCGAGGTAGGCATCGAACCACGCCGCGCGCCGTCGAGAGCCACGACCCTGGACCTCGGGGAAGCCGCCCCGGAGGATGGCGCCTGCGACGTCCACCTCTCGTGGAGGGGCAAGCGGGCGGAAGGAGCGGGCGAAGCAGGCATCCACGAAGCCCTCCCGCCAGCCGCCGAGCTCGCCCTGGGAGAAGGAGTGCAGGGTGAGGACCTCCATCCGTCCGGCCAGGGACTCGGACACCCGTGGCAGGGCCAGGAGGTCGGCCGAACCGGTGAGCAGCAGGCGGCCTGGGCGGCGATCTCGGTCCACCGTCATCTTGATCGCGGGCAGGAGCTCGGGGGCGCGCTGGATCTCGTCCAGGACCGCGAACCGGCCCAGGCCTGCCACGAAGGCCTGCGGGTCGTCGAGGGCCGCGGCCAGGGTGCCCGCGTCATCGAGAGTCAGGAAGGCGCCACCGCGCTCCCGGGCCAGCGCTCGAGCCAGCGTGGTCTTCCCCGTCTGGCGGGCTCCTCGGAGGAAGACCACCGGGGTGTCGTCCAGGGCCTCCTGGATCCGCGGGGCGATGGAGCGGCGGATCATGGTTGAAATCTACCCACGCCGTGGGCAAATTTCAACCACGCTCCGGGCAATCTCCCAGGGGCCGGGAGTGGCCGGAGCAGGTAGGCTGGCGGCATGTTCGGCCCGCGGAAGAGGGGCTTGCGGGGGAGGCACGAGACGCGGAGCGACCTCCTCTTCACCGCCGTGCTCCTGGCCGGCTACGCCGCCGTGGAGCTCGCCGGGCTGCCCAGGCGCTGGCCCCTGGTCGGCCTGGCCCTGGCTCTACTGCTCTACGGCGGCCTGGTGGTGGCCCGGCGGCCCCGCGGCTGGCACGAGCTGGGTCTCCGCGCCGACAACCTTGGCCGCTGCGCTGCGCCGATCGGGACGGTCACGGCGCTCGGAGCGCTAGGCATCCTGGCCTGGGCCGCCGCCACCGGCCGCAGCCCCTGGCGGGCGGACCTGGCCATCCTCCTGCCCCTCTACCCGCTCTACGGAGTGGCCCAGCAGACGGTCTTCCAGGGCCTGCTCCACCGCCGCCTCCTCGGCCTCCTCCGCAGCCGGCCCCTCGCCGCCGTCCTCACGACCTTGGCATTCGCTCTCGTCCACCTGGGCGACGCCCGGCTGCTGGTATTGGCCGCTGTGGCCGGGGCCGCCTGGTCCCTCCTCTACCAGCGCTGGCCCAACCTCTGGCTCCTCGGCCTCTCCCACGGCATCCTCGCCGCCCTCGCCTACCCCCTGCTCCTCGGCGACGCGCCCCTGGGACGCCTGTGACTGCCGCCCCAGCCCACCAGCCAGTGACCAACGGTTCGGCACCAGCGACAGCGCGAAGCGCCGTCCGCCGCATGCCGGGGCCAAGCGGCGTTCCAAGAGGAGCGCTTCCTGTGGGCAGGAACATGTCTATTCTCCAGGCGCCAGGACGTAGATGACCCAGGGGGCTACCGCGGTCTCACTGACCCACGAGCACGGTTCGGACTGATTCCCCAAGGGCCGGTAGGTCTCGATCGGCACCAACCCAGCTCGCCTGTACACCTCATGGTAGTCCGCATCCGTCCACAGAATGTCCTCGATCGGGCGCTTGTCCTCCACGTCGAGCATCACGATCCGTACCTTGTCTCCGCTCGCCGCAGTGCGGTTCTCAGGGAAGTCCTTCGTGCTGGGCTTTCGCGGGTTCGTAGGCTGAGCGGCAGGGCGTAGGGCACCCTGCGGGGCAAACGCACGACCCGGCTGTCCGATGGGAAGAGTAATGAAAAAACGCTCGACCATCGGGAGGCAACCGGGCCGTGCTGTCGCTTAGCATAGCACAAGACTTCGAGGAAGTCGTCTTCTCCTGCCGGGTCGCCTTCTCCAAGCGCTCCTGGCCCTACGTCCTCGGCATGGCCATCCCCTGGCTCCTCTGTTCCGGGCAGCGCGTGGTCACCCGCCTCGCCGCCTTCCGGACGCACAGCCGCCACATCGCCAGCTACTACCGCTTCCTCTCCGACGGCCGCTGGTACCTCGACCGCCTCCGGCACTGCCTCTTCCAGCTCGTCGT
>CAYMFV010000074.1:0-10264 GCA_964389745.1 uncultured Planctomycetales bacterium
CCACTTCCTGGGTGCTCCCGCAGCGCTCCCGGAGGAGGATCCGCCGGGCCAGCCGCCGCCGGGCGGGCAGCCGGCGCTCGAGCCGCGCCGGCTCCAGGCGTCTCACCCCCGGTACTGGTCCCGGCGGCTCGCCAGGCGCTCCCGGAGCCGGGTGATGATGTTGGAGTGGATCTGGCAGACCCGGGACTCGGTCAGGGAGAGGTGCTCGCCGATCTCCCGGAGGGTGAGACCCTCCCGGTAGTAGAGATAGAGGATGGTCCGCTCCTTGGGCGTCAGGCTCCGGGTCAGCTCCTCCATCATGTCCCGGCCCAGGATGGCCTCGGCAGGATTCCTCTCCCGGGACTCGGCGATGACCTCCAGGGGCGTCTCGCCGCCGTCGCCAGCGGGCAGGCGCCGGTCGCTGACGTTCAGGATGGCCCGGGGCGTGGCCTTGGCCAGCTCCCGGCCCAGCTCGGTCTCGCCCACCGCCAGGGCCTCGGCCAGCTCCGCCTGGGAGGGCTCCCGGCCGTAGCGGCTCAACCACTGGCGCTGGATGCGCTCCAGCCGGGCGGCGCGCTGGCGGACCAGGCGCGGCACCCAGTCCTGGGTGCGCAGGGCGTCGAGGATGGCGCCCCGGATGCGGCTGCTGCAGTAGGTCTTGAACTTGATGCCCCGCTCCAGGTCGAACTTCTCGATGGCGTCCATCAGGCCGAAGTTGCCGTCCTGGATCAGGTCGTCCACCTCCACCGAGGGCGGGAGGTTCATGCACAGCCTCTCGGCCACGTAGCGCACCAGGGGCTGGTGGCGGACGACGATCTCCTGCTTGAGCAGGGGGTCGCCGGTCTCCTTGTAGCGGCGCCAGAGTTCTTCGGCCTTCATGCTGGCCAGTTCCTCCCGGGTGACCGCCGGCCGCCGGGGCCCTCTCCGGGCCCGCGCCGGGCTGGCGGCGGAGGTGGCGCGCCGGCGAGCGGGGCGGGTGGCGGGGCGGGGCTGGGCGGCGGTGCGGTTGCTGGTCATGATGCGGGATTCAGGCCACGGGAATCAACGCGTGGACCGGGAGGTCGGGGAGGCGGGAGCGGCCGTCGAGGAAGCACAGCTCGACGACGAAGAGGGCGGCCACCACCTCGGCACCCAGGCGGCGGAGGAGGCGGACGCCGGCGGCGGCGGTGCCGCCGGTGGCGAGGAGGTCGTCCACGAGCAGGACCCGGTCCCCCGGACCGGCGGCGTCCTCGTGGACCTCCAGGGTGTTGGTCCCGTACTCGAGCTCGTAGGACTCGGCCAGGGTCCTCCAGGGCAGCTTGCCCGGCTTGCGCAGGGGCACCAGGCCGATGTCCAGGCGCTCGGCGAGGGGTCCGGCGAAGAGGAAGCCCCGGGACTCGATGGCGGCCACCCGGGTCGGAGCCAGGGGCCGGGCGAGCTCCTCCAGGGCCGTGATCGAGGCCCGGAAGGCCGCGGGGGCGTTCAGCAGCGGCGTGATGTCCTTGAAGAGGATGCCCGGCTTCGGAAAGTCGGGCACGTCCCGGAGGTAGCGGACCAGGTCCGGACCGGTGCTCTCGGTGGCGTCCTGCATGCCCCCAGGATAGGCGAGGTCTGCCCTACTCCCGCTCGAACCACAGCCAGCGGTTGCCCTGGTCGTCCTCGGCGACCTGGAGCCACCAGGTCGGAGCCTGGCCACCTGCCTGGGACAGGCCCAGGGCGGTGTCCCGGCTGGCGGCGAAGACCGTGAACCCGGTGTGCTCGACCCGGGCGAAGCCCGTGCCGGCGGGGATCCGGCCATTCATCCGACTGCCAGGGCGCCACTCGGTCAGGAGGAAGGACTTGGCCCGGGGCGGCCCGTCCCAGCCCGGCGAGTCCTGGTCCTCGGGCCAGTCCTCGACGACCCGGGTGAAGGCCACGTTGCCAGGCTCCTTGGCCGTGGCCCAGGGGTGCTTGAAGGCGGGCAGGAACTCCACCTCGCCCGTGGCGGCCTGCCAGTGGAAGAGGATGCGCGCATCCTCGGGCAGCGCCACCACCGGGGTGCCGGGGACCGCCTCGACGACGTCCATCAGCACCCGGTCGAAGGCCTGGGTCTCCAGGGTCAGGATCTCGGCGGCCACCTCCTTGTAGGGCACCACCAGGCGGCCGGCGCTTCGCCGGCTCGGACCCGTGGGCTGCAGGACCTGGACCGAGTCCCAGGTGCACTCCACCTGGAGCCGATCCACCTTGGCCCGGTACACGAGGTGGAAGGTGGGGGGCCCACCGCCGGCCGGAAGCGCCGCCGGGGCAGGAAGGCCCGCGAGAAGGGCGGAGGCGAGGAGGAGGGGTGTCGTCATGGTTTGGGAGAGGACGATCACTGGCAGGCACAGAAGCTCCAGCCGTCCACGGTCTCGACCTGACAGCGGGCACCTTCGGGGCAGAGGACGGTGCCGCACTGGAGGGTGGCCTGCTGGTTCACTGTGTCGAAGATCACGGTGGCGTCGCAGCGGGTCGTGGCACCGGGACAGGTGTCGCAGTGGATCTCCTGGAGATCGGTGCCGGGGATGTCGACCACGACCTTGGTACAGGGCTGGCCGCAGTCGTTGCGCAGGCACTTGACCTGGAGGGTCGTCTCGTTCAGGGCGAGGATGCATCCCTCCGTGATCGGCACCGGGAGGGCCTCCGTCGCGGTGCCGATCCCCGGGGGGACCGGGTCCGCCAGGAGACTGCCTGGAGCCAGGGCCAGGAGGGCGCAGCCGGTGAGGAGGAGGGATCGCATGGAAGGAGGAGCAGGGACCGGCGGACACCGGATGCCCTCAACCCTCCCTATCGGCTCACTACAGGCCCTGGACTTGAGGGCTTTTTCCGAAAAACCTCCTCCGGGATGTGCCCGGGAAGCGCGGCCTCCCCTGCGGGCGGTCCAGGAAATCGCATTCTTCCGGCCCTACATCTCGGCCGGCGCCGGCACCCCCAGGAGGCCCAGACCCAGGGCCAGAGTGCTGCGGATGGCGTCGACCGCCGCCAGGCGTGCGCTCTCCACCGGCGCCTCCGTGCCCAGGACCCGGCGATCCCGGTAGAAGGCGTTGCCGGCTGTGCCGATGCGCAGGAGCTGCTGGGCCAGGAGCATCGGCTCCCGCTTCGCCGCCGCCTCCCGGACCGCCGCCGGGAAGCGCCCCAGGGCCACCAGCAGCTCCTCGTCCCCGGCCAGGACCTCGGGATCCACCTCGCCCGACGGCGGCGCGGGGCGGGCGGCCTTGCGCAGGATGGCGCAGCAACGGGCATGGGTGTACTGGAGGTAGGGACCGGTGTCCCCCTCGAAGGACAGGACCTCGTCCCAGTCGAAGACGACCTCCCTGGTCCGCTGGTGCTTGAGGTCGTGGAAGACCACCGCGCCGATGCCCACCTCCCGGGCGGCCCGCTCGGGGTCCGGGTGCTCCGGGTTCTTCTCGGCGATGATGCCCCGGGCCAGGTCCACCGCCCGGTCCAGGACCTCGGTCAGGCGCAGCACCCGTCCCTCCCGGGTGCTCAGGCGGCCCTCGGGGAAGCGCACCAGGCCGAAGGGGATGTGCTCGATGCGGTCGGCCCAGTGGCAGCCGCAACGGCGGAGCACGGCCTTGAGCTGCTCGAAGTGCAGGCGCTGCTCGGCGCCGACCACGTACAGGCAGCGGTCGAAGGCGTACTCCTCCCAGCG
This sequence comes from uncultured Planctomycetales bacterium, assembly GCA_964389745.1. Lineage (GTDB taxonomy): Bacteria > Planctomycetota > UBA1135 > UBA1135 > UBA1135 > CAYMFV01. The sequence continues at coordinate 3,626 of CAYMFV010000074.1, forward strand.
CTGCCGGGCGGCGGCCAGGTCCCGGGTGGCGTAGAGGGTGGTGCCGTGGGTGGTGCGCACCAGGCAGGGGGTGCGGATGCCCTCGGACTCCAGGTCCACGATCCAGGCGCCCTCGCTCTCCTCGAGGACGCCGCAGGCGCGCAGCCAGTCCAGGGTCTCGTCGAGGTGCGCCTCGTACCAGGACTCGCCCCGGTGGTGCTCGAACTCCACCCCCAGGAGGTCGTACACCTTCTGGAACTCCCGGAGGGAGAGCTCGGTGAAGCGCCGCCAGATGGCCCGGGCCTCGTTCTCGGCCCCGGACTCGAGCTCCTGGAAGGCCGCTCGGGCCTCCTCCTGGAGGGCGGTGTCGGCCTCCTCCTCCCGGTGGTAGCGGACGTAGAGCTCGAGGAGGTGGGGAATGGGGGCCTGCTCCAGGGCCGCCTCGTCGCCCCAGCGCCGCCAGGCCGCCACCAGCTTGCCGAACTGGCTGCCCCAGTCGCCCAGGTGGTTGATGCGCACCACACGATGGCCGAGGTGGGCGAAGAGCCGGGCCAGGGCGGCGCCCAGGACGGTGGAGCGGAGGTGCCCCACGTGCATGGGCTTGGCGATGTTCGGCGAGGAGAACTCCACCAGCGTGGTCTCGCCGACGGCGGCGGCGCCGAAGTCCGGGCGCCGGGCGTCCTCGAGGATGGCCGCCGCCAGGGCCCGGCGGTCCACCCGGAAGTTCAGGAAGGGCCCCGCGGCGGTGGCCGTCACCGCCGCCACCTCCAGGCGCCCGGCCAGCTCGCCGGCCAGGGCCGCCGGGTTGCCGCCCCGTTGCCGGGCGAAGGGAAAGCAGGGCAGGGCGAACTCCCCGTGACCGGCCTGGCGGGGCCGGTCGAGGCGGACCTCCTCCAGCGGGATCTCCAGGGCCGCGGCCAGGGCCGTGCGGATGCGGGCCTCGAAGCGGTCCAGTCCGTGCAGGTGGGATGTGCTCACCGGGCTTCCTCGGAATCGTCAGGGGGGGGGAGGACGGGCGCGGCACCGGGCCGCAGCGGGGCCAGGATCTCGTCCAGGTCCCGGTCCAGGAGGGCGGCGAGCTCCCGGGCCTGCTCCCGGGCCAGTTCCCAGGCCCGGCGCAGCCAGGGGGAGTCGCCATAGCGGCGCAGCAGGTCGTGGTGGCGCTCGTCGACGCCGACCACCTGGTCGTGGCGGACGCAGGAGTCGGCCACGGAGAGGACGCTGTCCTCCAGCTTCCACCCGGGAGGGTCCAGGGCGGCGTAGACGCGGTCCAGGAACTCCCGGGAGAGGGTCGTGGTGGCCGCCGCCTCGCCGGGGCTCCGGCCCTTGAGCCAGTGCACCAGGCAGCCGCGCCCGGCGGCGGGCTCCCCCTCCTGGCGGAGGAGGACGTAGCCCGCCCAGCCGTGGAGGGGCGAGTGGGCGAGGCTGCGCCCGACGTCGTGGAGGACGGCCTGGACCTCCAGGGCTTCCAGGTCCACGGGGCGGCCCGCCGCCGCCAGGGCCCGACCCAGGGTCGTGGCGACCCGGGCGACCTGGAGGCTGTGGCGCACCCAGCCTTCCTCCGGCCGGGCCCGGCTCGCCAGGTACGCACGGGCCTGCTGGGGAGTCATGGGCCGGGGATTCTAGCCCGGGGTGCCGAGACGGGCCGCGGCCCGGATCAGGGTGCGACGCTGCTCCTGGTGCTGCAGGCGCTCCAGGGCGGCCGGCTCCCCGTACCAGCCGGCGGCGTCGTGCTCCGGGGAGAGGCGCGCCTCGCCCGCCACCGGCGCCGCCGCCAGGTAGTGGACGACCCGCTTCCAGTGGCCCCGGCCCGGCACCTGGTAGATGCAGGTGTCGGCGAAGTCCGGGCGCAGGTCCTCCGGTCTCAGGCGGATGCCGGTCTCCTCGGCCAGCTCCCGGAGGGCGGCCGCCACCGGCTCCTCGCCCGGGTCCACGTGGCCCTTGGGGAAGCCCCAGGTGCCGTGGCGGGCGCTGCGCAGGAGGAGGAACTCCGGGCCCGCCGACCCGGCGCGCCAGAGAAGGACGCCGGCCGCCAGGACCGGGTTCTCCGGAGTGCCGCGGGGAGGGGGGGCGATCGCCGCCACGCTCGCCACTCTAGGCCCGGCCCCCGGCGGCTAGAATCCGCCGGATGGCCGCCCAGCCCCGCGATGCCCGGTGCCTGGACACCCGGGTGGAGTCCTCCCGTGCCTGCGGGCCCGACGCCATCCTCCTCGAGCTGCGTCTGCCCGAGGAGCTGCCGCCCCTGGCCCCGGGCCGCTTCGCCATGCTGTCCCGGGCCGACGGCCTCGGCCCCCTGGTGCCCCGGCCCTTCAGCGTCTACGCGCAGCCGGCCCCGGACCGCCTCCTCTTCCTGATCCAGCTCCTCGGGTCCGGCACCCGGGCCCTGGCGGCCCTGGCTCCGGGGGACGGGGTGACCTGCACCGCACCTCTCGGGCGAGGCTTCGCCGTTCCCGGGTCCGGGGAGCCGGTGGTCCTGGTGGCCGGGGGCGTGGGCAGCGCCCCCTTCCTGGGCTACGCCCGGGAGCGGGTCCGGGCCGGGGCCGGGGAGGCAACATGGCTCTTCTTCGGCGCCCGGGAGGCGGCCCGCCTCTACGACCGGGAGCGCCTGGCAGCGACCGGCGTCCGCCTGGTCCTGGCCACCGAGGACGGCAGCCTGGGCCGGCGCGGCAACGTCCTCGAGGCCTTGGAGGCCGCCCTGGACGCCGGCGAGCTGCCGGCCGGAGCCCGCTTCGCCGCCTGCGGGCCGGAGGGCCTGCTCCGGGCCTTCGTGGCCCTGGCTCGGCGCCGGGAGCTGCGGGCGGAGGTCTCCCTGGAGACCTACATGGGCTGCGGCTTCGGCGTCTGCAACGGCTGCCCGGTGCTGGCCGCTGGGCCCCGCCCCTGGATCAAGGCCTGCGTGGACGGCCCGGTGGTGGCTGCCGACGAGATCTGGCCCGACATTCTCACCGGGGGGGGGGAGCGGGGCGCGGGCGCAGGGCCTGCCAGGCGGCGTTGATGCGCCGCATGCGCCGTTCGGCGGCCGCCACGTAGGCGGGGCCCAGGTGGACGAAGCGGTCCGGGTGGTTCTCCCGGACCAGCTCCAGGTAGCGGCGTCGGGCAGCGGCCGGCGGGGTGCCGGGCGACAGGCCGAGGACCCGCCACGGGTCCCCGTCGCTGCTGCCGGGCGCCGCCCCGGCGGCCGGCCCGCTGCCGAGAACGGCGGCCAGCATCGCCGCGGGGATGCCGCAGGCGAGAGCCAGGCGGCGCAGGACGGCCTCCTCGACCACGACCACGCCGCCGGTCTGCTCGGCGATGCCCAGGAGCATCTGCAGGAGGAGGCGCCGGTCCGCTGGATCGAGGAGACGGTGGACCGTCCCGGCGGCGGCCGCCACCTCCTCGTCAGAGGGGGGGGGCAAGGGCGTGCTCCCCGGGTCCACCTGGCGGAAGACCTCGGGCTCCTCGGCGTAGAAGTAGCGCAGGTAGGAGCGCGTGGCCTGCCATTCCCTGGGGTCGGTGTCGCCGTCGGCGGCGGCCACCGCCCGGAGCAGCACGGCCACCGCCCGGCCGAGGGCAACGCGCTCCTCCGGCGACAGGGGGGGGCGTCGGGGGGGCCGGCGACGGCCGGCCAGGAAGTCCTCCCAGGGGATGCCGGCCTCCTCCAGGGCCTGGCGCAGGAAAGGGGAGGGGCCGAGGAGACCCAGGGTGGCGAGGCGGCCCAGGTCCTGGATGGTCAGGGCCAGGGCCTGGAGAAGGAGCAGGGGCCGGAGGAGGGTCCGGGGTCGGCGCCAGAAGCTGACGGCGCCGGCGGCCAGGGCCCGGCGCAGGCAGGGGCGGCAGCCCAGGAGCGGCTCCTGGCGGAGGTCCACGACCTCCCCGTCGCCCCGGGCGGCTGTGACCAGGGTGGCGTCCAGGGGTGCGTCGGCACCACACAGGGGGCAGAGGACGGGGTTCCGGGCCAAGGAGGGCATTGTGCCGGGAACCTGCCCGGCTGGCACGGGTTGCCGACAGGCCGGGACCCGGAGCTTGCGCCGTGTACCAGGTCTGGCAGACTGGGTTCCGAGGCCCGTTCCCATGACTCCCGCTCTCGTCCTCCTGCTCCTGCCGTGTCCCGCCATCCCTGTGGCGACCCTCCAGGAGCCTCCCGAGGTCCAGGAACCCCCCGCCGGGGAGCAGCGAGGTCGCGACCCGGCGGAGATCCCTCCGGAGGAGGCCCTGGAGGTCCTGGATCAGGCCTTCTCCAGCAAGAACGTGGAGGCCATCCTCCAGGCCCTGGAGACCATGGGCCGGGTGCCGGACAAGAAGGTGGTCAAGGAGGTGGGCAAGGCCTTCCAGAACCGGGACGCCCGGGTCCGGGCCGGCGCCCTGCAGGCCCTGCGTTTCAACGACGCGCCCGAGGCCCTGAGCTCCCTGCTGAAGCTGGCCCGGAACAAGAAGCTCCTGGAGGACAAGCAGTTCGCCGCCGAGTACTACCTGGCCCTGGGGCAGAAGGGGGATGCGAAGGCCATCAAGGTCCTGGCCGACGGCCTCGTGGTCGACAACGGCGGCAACCCGGTGATCCGCGCCCGGATCCTGGCCCTGGGGCACATTCGGGACCGGCGCGCGGTGGAGGAGCTCATGGACTTCTGGGTCAAGGGCAAGGCCCGGCGGGCCCATCCCTACGCCCGGGAGCTGAGCCTCGCCCTGGGGGTCCTCACCGGCGAGAACCGGCGCGGCCGGGACCAGTGGATCGACTGGTGGAACGACAACCGGAGGAGCTTCCGCATCGCCGAGGAGGAGTACGAGCTGCCGCGCCAGTACCAGCGCCAGTGGCAGCGACTGTGGGCCACTCCCGAGGAGAAGGCCGCCGCCAAGGAGCGGGAGAAGGAGCGCCGCCGGGATCGGGACCAGGACCAGGATTGAAGCGGCAGCCCGGATGAACGCCCGCCGCCCCGGGGCCGCCCGGACCGCCTACATGGCCCTCCTGGCAGTCACCGTGGTCTGGGGCTGGACCTTCACCTGGATGAAGCAGGGCCTGGAGGTCAGCGCCGAGGTCCTGGGGGAGGAGCGGCCGCTGCTGACCGTCGGCCTCTTCCTGACCCTGCGCTTCGGGCTCGCGGCCCTGCTCCTGCCCCTGCTCGTGCCCGCCGCCCGCCGGGACCTGGGCCGGGCCCTCGCCGGCGGCTCCCTGGTGGGCTTCTTCCTCCTGGTCGGCTTCCTCCTGCAGATGTTCGGGCTCACCGGCGTCAGTCCGCCGGTGTCGGCCTTTCTCACCAGCCTCTACGTGGTCTTCACGGCCATCCTCCAGGCCGTGCGCCGCCGCCGCCTGCCCGGGCCAGCGCTCCTGGCCGGCATCCTCCTGGCCACCCTCGGCGCGGGCTTCATCCAGGGGCCGCCCCAGCTCACCTTCGGCATCGCCGAGGGGCTGACCGTCCTGGGGGCCCTGGTCTTCGCCGGCCACATCCTGGTCACCGATGCCGTCACCCGGCGCCTGCCGCCGATGCCCGTGACCCTGATCGCCATGCTGGTGGTGGCCCTGGGCAGCGCCGGGCTCCTGGCCCTGGGCGTCGCCGTCGAGGGGCTGCCCCGGCCGCTCCTTGGCCGGCTGCTCCGGGAACCGGACTTCCTCCTGCCCCTGGGAGCCTCCACCCTCCTGGCCACGGTCCTGGCCCTGTCGCTGATGAACCAGTTCCAGCGCCAGGTGGAGCCGGTGCGGGCGGCCATCCTCTACGCCCTGGAGCCGGTCTGGGCGACCTTGGTGGCTCTCGGTGTGGGCCGGGCCGCCTGGACGCCGTGGTTGTTCCTGGGCGGGACGGCCTTGCTGGCCGGCAACCTGGTGGCCGAGCTCGGGCCCTTGCTGCGCCTCCGGCCAGGGGGGGGGGACTAGTCTCCGGCCCAGGCCGCCACCGGTTGGCCGGTAGGTTCCAGGGCGCCGGCCAGAGGGCCGCCTCCCAGGACCCGGAGGATGCGGCCGTCGGCCCCGGAGTACAGGCGTACGTGGGCCAGGGGCCGGCCGGGCCCGGCGGTGGTGCCCACCAGGAGGTCCGCCTGCCCGTCGCCGTCGGTGTCGCCGGCAGGGGCCAGGACGGCTGCGAAGCCGGGATGCAGGCGGCCCTGGAGGTGGCGCTGGGCCGTCTCCAGGGGCGAGAGCCGGCCGGCGCTCTGGGTGTGGTGGGCCAGGAGGGTGCCGTCGGTACCGGAGAGGGCCACCACCACGGTCCCGGTCCAGCCGCCGTGGAGGGTCAGGGCCAGGTCGTCCCGGCCGTCGCCGTCCATGTCCCCGGTCCAGGCCAGCTGGCCGGGGCGCAGAGGCATTCCTTCCCAATTGCGTTCCCAGAGCAGGCGGTTGCCGTCAGGGCCGCCGTAGAGCTGCAGGCGCAGGGCGCCCCCGGGCTGGTCGGCCCGGACCAGCCAGGCCAGGTCCGGGATGCCGTCGCCATCGCCGTCGCCCGTGCCCCGGGCCGCGACCAGGAAGGTGTACCACAGGGGTTCCCAGAGCCAGGCGAGGACGGCGCCGCTGCGGCCGGACAGGGCCCGGGCCGGGGAGGACCAGGAGGACGGGGGCGGAGCGCCGGCCTCGCCGGCGAACTGCAGGAGGTCCGGGACGCCGTCCTGGTCCAGGTCGCCGGCCGGGGGCAGGGGCGGCCAGGTCCAGCTCACCTCGGACCGGGCCAGGCCGCGCTGCGGCGAGGGGTGTGTGCTGCC
>CAYMFV010000075.1:0-10233 GCA_964389745.1 uncultured Planctomycetales bacterium
TTGTGCCAGGGTGGCGCCCGGGGGCTTCCGCGGGGGGCTGGAAGGGGGAAACGGCTACCGTCCCGACCGGATTCTTTACCTGGGGAAAGCACGGTTGACAGCGTTTCCTCCCTGGGTAGAAGAATCAGGTCGGGCCACCCGGGCGCCGAGGCGCTCCGGGCCCGCTCCCACCCCGAATCGTTCTCCCCCGCGAAGCAGCATCAAGGAGTCGAGACCCATGCTACGCAACGTCCTGATCTGCGCTGCGGTCCTGCTCCTGGCGGCCGGCCTGACCGCCCAGACGCAGGTTCCCGTGCACAAGGCCACGACGCCGCAATTCGCCGGCGTCTACACCCTCGACGGTGGCCTCCAGAAGAGCCCCGTGGCCAGCCGCTCCGGCCCCGCGGTGCTCTTCAACAACATGATCCTCTCGGGCTACTACAGCGTTCCCGGCGCCGGCCAGGAATGGATCGACGAGGGCGGTCTCCTCGACCGCAACAGCACGAACCTGGCGGAGACGGGGACCTACCCGGTCGACCAGATCAACGGCTTCGACTTCGTCTACTGCTCGACGGAACCCGACCCGACCGGCAACAGCGGCACGATCGACATCACCTTCTACGACGAGACCGTGCGCTGCGCCGGCCCGCCCACCTGGCCCACGGCCAACTGCGCCTACAGCATCACGGGCCTGCCCCTGGGTGGTCCCACCGGCAACATCCAGTGCTGGATCGTGTTCGTGGACCTGGAGGGCGGCTTCGAGTGCCCGCCGGATCTCACCTCGGACTTCCGCACCGAGGAGATGGGAGTCGTCGACCGCTTGTTCGGCTGGGGCTTCATCCCCATGCAGAACAACACCGGCCCCTGGATCGCAAAGGGTGGCTACCGGCGTGACAACAGCTTCACCTGGTTCGACCCGACCACCGGCGCCTTCATCGGCTGCTTCTGGTTCGGCGGCTTCCCCTTCGCCAACTTCGCCATGAAGATGTACGGCTACCCGGTGAACACCCGGGTCTACGACAGCCCCAGCAACCCCGGGGTCAACAACGTGGTGCTGCGCATCGATGCCCAGCCCGTTCCCGGCAACACCGTCACCTTCACCGCGACCACTCCGGCCGGCGGCGGCGGCGGTAGCTACTGGTTCGGGGCGTCCCTGAACTCCGCGGATCTCGGCATCGGGGGGCAGCAGCTCCTGGCCGGGCCGGCCTTCCTGCCGCCCACTCCGCTGCCCATGTCCGGTGGCATCCTGACCGTGACCCTGCCGGCCATGCCGCCCGAGGTCTACTGCATCGCCGCGGAGACGACCGGCCCGCCCAGCCCGGGCGCCATGACCGGTCTCTCCAACGGCCTCAAGCTGGCTCAGTAGGGTTCTCCGAAGCCACGACCTGCAGCGCCCCGTCGCCTGGACGGGGCGCTGCTTGTGTCCACCCGGGCGTGCAGCGCGGCACCATCCTCTCACCAACCGGCAGCTTTGCCCCCCGTAGAATCCCCCGCTCCCCGCCCGCCGCACCCGATGCCTGCCGCCACCCTCCTCGCCCTCGCCCTCCTCCTGCCCGCCCCGGGCGCCGCCTCTCCCGCCCCGGTTGCCACCCCCCAGCAGCACCCCGAGGACGGCCGGGGCCAGGGGCTCTTTGACGCCGCATGGCACGCCGCCCGGCGCCAGGAGCTGGCCCGGCGGGTGGGGGAGGGCGTGCTCGTGCTCCGGGGTGCCCCCACCCAGGACGACTACCGGGAGTTCCGCCAGGACAACAACTTCTGGTACCTGACCGGGCTGACCACGCCCAATGCCACCCTCATCCTCGTTCCCAAGGAGAAGAAGGAGTACCTCTTCGTCCCCCCGGCCAACCCCCGGGCCGAGACCTGGGTCGGCGACCTGGTGGATCCCGAGGAGGCGAAGGACATCACCGGCATCGAGCGCTGCCACCCGAACAACCAGCTCGACAAGGCCCTCCGGGACCTGGCGAAGCGCTACCGGGTCTTCTACATCCAGCTCGCCCCGGCCGAGAACTGGATGATGAGCCGGGACAACCTCCAGGACGCCGCCCGGACCATGCACCGGGACCCCTGGGACGAGCGGCCCACCCGGGAGGAGCGCTTCCAGGAGAAGCTCCAGGAGCGCCTCGGCGTCGAGGTCCGGGACCTGACCGCCTTCCTGGACGGCATGCGCCAGGTGAAGACGCCCGAGGAGATCGCGGCCATGCGCCGGGCCTGCCGGATCTCCGGCGCCGCCCACGAGCTGGTCATCCGCACCACCCGCCCCGGCACCTGGGAGTGGCAGATCGCCGCCGCCATGACCGGGGAGATGCTCCGCCAGGGCGCCATGGGGCCCGCCTACATGGCCATCGTCGCCTCGGGGCCCAACGCCAACACCATGCACTACACGGCCAACAACCGCCAGGTCGAGGAGGGCGACCTGGTCCTCATCGACTACGCCGGCGAGTACAACCACTACTGCGCCGACGTCACCCGGACCTGGCCGGTGGCCGGCGGCTTCAGCCCCCGGCAGCGGAAGGTGTACGAGGCGGTCCTGGCGGCCCAGGAGGCCGCCCTGCGGGAATGCAAGCCGGGCAGCACCCTCCTCAAGGTGGAGGCCGCCGCCCGCCGGGAGCTGGCCCGCCGGGGCCTGGGCCGGGCCCTCCTCCACGGCGTCAGCCACTGGATCGGCATGTCCACCCACGACGTGGGGGCCTACCGGGCGAAGCTGGAGCCGGGCATGGTCTTCACGGTGGAGCCGGGGGCCTACCTCCCCGACGAGGGCTTCGGGATCCGCATCGAGGACGTGGTGGCCATCACCGAGGATGGCCACGAGGTCCTCTCCGCCGGCATCCCGAAGACCGTGGAGGAGATCGAGGCCCTGCGCCGGGCCGCGCTCCACCCGGCCGGCGACTAGCCGGGGCCGGTCCGGGCCCCCAGGGGGGGCCGCGCCGCCACAATGGGGCCCAGCCCATGCCCTCGTCCCATGCCTGCATCACCGGCCTGGGGGCGGTCACGCCTCTGGGGCCCGACGCCGCGACCTCCTGGCGGGAGCTCCTCACCGGTCGCCTGGCCCTCCAGACCGGGGCCCACGGCATCGCCGCTTCCCTGGCCGACTATCCCGTGGGCATGGCCTGTCTGGACGAGGCGGTGGCCCGGGAGGGCCTGGACCGCCGCACCCTGCGCCGCCTGGACCCCATCTCCACCCAGGCCCTGGTGGCCGCCGCCGAGGCCGTCCGGGACGCGGGGCTGGAGCCGCCCCTGGACCGCTCCCGGGCCGCGGTGGTCCTGGGCGTGGGCTTCGGCGCCGCCAAGAGCCACTACTACATCGCCAGCATGTGCATCCGGGACTCGGCCCACCGCATGAGTCCCTTCGCCATTCCCTCGGCCATGCCCAACTCGGCGGCGGCCAACGTCTGCCTGACCTACGGGGTGCGCGGCCCTTCCCTGACCCTCGCCACCGCCTGCGCCGCCGGCCTCGACGCCACCGGCCTGGCCCTGTGGCTGATCCAGAGCGGCCAGGCGGACCTGGTCCTGGCCGGCGGCACCGAGAACATCGCCGACGACATCGGCGTCGGGGGCATGGGCGCCGCCCGAGCGCTGGCCAAGGCCGAGGACGGGGACGTGGGGGTCCTGCGCCCCTTCGACCGGCGCCGGAACGGCACCGTGGTGGGGGAAGGAGCCGCGGTCCTGGTCCTGGAGTCCCCCGCCCACGCCGCCGCCCGGGGCGCCCGGGTCCGGGCCCGGCTCCTGGGCTACGGCAACGGCTCCGACGCCTACCACATCACCCAGCCCCGGCCCGACGGCTCCGGCGCCGCCGAGGTCATGCGCCTGGCCCTGGAGGCCTCCGGCCTCGCCCCTGACGCCGTGGACGCCGTCTTCGCCCATGGCACCGGCACCCCTCTGAACGACACCATGGAGGGACGGGCCATGGTCCAGGTCTTCGGCTCCCGCCCCCCCCTGGTGACCAGCCCGAAGGCCCAGTTCGGCCACGCCATGGGCGCCAGCGGCCCCATCAACCTGGTCTTCGCCGTCCAGGCCCTGGAGGAGCAGATCGTCCCGGCCACCGTCACCTGCCAGGAGCCCGACCCCGAGTGCCTGGTGGAGCCCGTCCGGGACGCGGCCCGGCCCGCCCACCTCGAGCACGTCATGGTCAACGCCTTCGGCTTCGGGGGCCACAACGGCTCCCTGGTCCTGGGCCGGGCCTAGAATCGGGACGTGGCTGCCAGGACCGAGGCCTGGACCGCCGGCCTCGCCGGTGCCGCGGTGGTGGGCGCCCTCCAGGGCTTCCTCCAGCTCGCCCACCCCTCCGGCGGCTTCCTCTACGAGTCGGTGGTCGCCTGCGTGGCCGGCAACCTCCTGACCGCGACCCTGCTCCTGGGCGGCGGCCTGCTCCTGGCTCCCCGGCGCGTGCCCTGGCGGGAGCCCGGCGCCGCCTTCTGGAGCGGCTGGGGCCTGGCCCTGGCTCCGCTGGCCGCCAACCTGGCCGCGGGCTTCGGCCTGCCCGGCCCCGCTCCCCTCCTGGGTGGCCTGGCGAGCGCCGTCCTGCTCCTGGCGGCCCCGGCCCTGGGCGAGCTCCTGGCGCCCCGCCGGCGCTCCCTGCGCCTGGCCCTCCTGGTCTGCGGCGCTGGCGCCCCCCTCCTGGCCTTCGGGCTGGGGCGCTGGAGCCAGCGCCTGCCCCCCCCCCTTCCGGAGGAGCACCCCCTGGCCGAGGCGCCCGAGGTCCAGGCCGGGCCCGACGCCCCGGACGTCCTCCTGGTGGTCCTCACCGGCTTCCGGGCCGACGCCCTGGAGCACGTCTCCCTGCCGGCCCTGGAGTCCCTGGGCGCCGGCGGCCTCCGGGCCGACCACGCTCGGGCTCCTGGGGGGGGGGCAGCGGGCGGCCTGCGGGCCCTCCTGACCGGGCGCGACCCCTGGGACCCCCGGCAGCGGAGCGCCGCCCTCCTGCCGGAGCGCTTCCTGGAGGCGGGCTGGCGCACTGCCGCCGTCTGCGCCGGCCGGGAGAACCTGGCCACCCTGGGCCTGGGGGCCGGCCTGGAGAAGATCGAGGAGATCCCGCCGGGCAGCATCCCCCGGCGCACCGCCTTCCTGGCCGACGTGGACCGGGGCACCTGGATGGGCTGGCTCTTGCCCCGGCGCCTCCTGGACCTCCTCCTCTCCCATCCCTTCACCTGGGGAGCGACGCCGGCCGGGGACGGTCCCGCCGACGCCGCCGGCCGGGCCGTCCTCCGGGCCCGGGCCTTCTGGCGGACCATGACTGCCCGGCCCCGCCCGGGCTTCCTCCTCCTCCAGCTCGATCCGCCCCCCCCCGGGCACGGCTGGGAGGATTACCTGCGCTGGACCCGGGAGCGGGACGCGCTCCTGGCCGACCTCCTCCGGGACGCCATCGCCGGTCCGCGCCCCGCCGTGGTCCTGGTCACCGCCACCGATGGCGTCCTCCTCGGGCCGCCCGGCCAGGCGGCCGCCCGCCGCCCCCTGGCCGAGGGCCTGCTCCGGGTGCCCTTCCTCCTCCGGGGGCCGGCGGTGCTGCCCCGGCGCCTGCCCGAGGTCTTCCTGGAGGACGCCGTACCCACCATCCTCGGCCTGGCCGGCCTGGAGGACCCGGGGCTGCCGGGTCTGGACCTGATGGCCGCCTCCCCGGACGCCCTGGCCCGGCGCATCCACATCGCCCGGGACGCGGCGCGCTTCGCCGCCACCCGCCTGCCCTGGAAGGTCCTGGGCGAGGTGGGGGGGGACGGCGCGGTCGGGCTCCGGGCCCTCCATGACCTGGAGCAGGACCCCGGGGAGGAGACGGACCTCCTCGCCGCCGCCGCCCGGCCCGAGGAGTTCCTGGCCGCGGTGCGCCGCCGCCTGGGCGGCCGGTGAAGCTCGGGGAAGGCCCGGCCCTATGATGGCCGGACCGCGGTTCCGGGCGCGCCGCCCGGTGCCCACTCCCCCCGCCCCTGACGTGAAGACAGCGTTCGCCGCCCTCCTGGGAGCGATGCTCCTGGCCGCGCTGGCGGTCTGGGTCGGCTCGGGCTGGCCCTCCGGCCCCGAGCCTTTCTGGGGCCCGCGTCTCTTCGCCGCCGCCGCCGGCAACGGCGTCGCCGCCCTCCTCGTCGGCTCCCTCCTGGCCGCCCGGGGCGCCCGGCCCGCCGCCGGTCTCGCCGCCGGCCTCCTCCTGGGTCTCGCCCCCTTCCTCACCGCCTGGGTGCCTGACTGGGGGCGGACCGTGGCCTTCCCCCTGGGCGCCCTCCTGGCTGTCCTCCTGGCCCGGCCCCTGGGCCGGCTGTCCCTCCTGACCGCGGTCCCGGCCCGGGCCGCCTTCCTGGGCCCGCTGCTCCTGATCGCGGCCCTGGTGGGCGCGCCCCTGGCCCTGCCCCTTGCCGACCAGCCCCTACCGGCCGCTCCCGGCCCCCCCCTGGAGCCCGTCCGCCGCCCGCCGCCCCGGAGCCGGCCCGATGTCGTCCTGATCGTCGCCGACACCCTCCGGGCCGACGCCGTCCTGGACCCGGCGGTGAGCACGCCCAGCCTGGACGCCCTCCGGAAGGAAGGTCTGTGGGCCGACTACGCCCTCGCCCCCAGCAACCAGACCCGGCCGTCCCACCTGTCCTTCCTCACCGGCCTGGCCCCGGAGAAGACCGGGATGCGCCACAACTACGACCGCTGGCCCACCACCACGCGCCTGCGGACCTGGTGGAACTGCACGCCGGTGGCCGAGCGCTTCCGCCGGACCGGCTACCGGACCGTGGCCGTGGTCTCCAACCCCCTCCTCAACCCGGACGAGGAGCAGATGCGCGAGAACCGGCAGCGCTTCGACGAGGGCTTCGAGGTCTGGGACGGCCTGGAGACGCCCGATTCCTGGGTGGTCTTCCAGGAGTGGCGCCGGGACCACACCTGGTTCGGCTGGCTCCAGGATCTCTTCTTCCTCCGTCAGGCCGGCAACCGTCTCCTCAAGGAGCTCTTCCTGCCGGCCGACCTCCGCCAGTTCCGGCACAACTACCGCAAGGGGGAGCAGACCGTGGCCCGGGCCCTGGGCTACCTGGAGGAGCTGCAGCGGCAGCCGGCTCCCTACTTCCTGTTCCTGCACTGGATGGATCCCCACTCGCCCTACGTGCCGCCGCCCGACTACCGGGGCCGACACGCCTCCCCCGAGGCGGTGCCGCCGGGAGCGAGCTGGGACGTCCAGGAGTCCTACGACCTCCTGGCCGAGCTGCACCGCCGGCAGCGGCGACAGGCGGTGGACGATCCCGCCGCCCGGGCCACGGCCCGCTACCTGCACGGCCTGTACCTGGAGGAGGTGGAGTACCTGGACGACCTGGTGGGCCGCGTCCTGGAGCGGGTCCGGGCCACGGGCCGGCCGACCCTGATCCTCTTCCTCTCCGATCACGGGGAGCAGTTCCTGGAGCACGGGGTGGTGGAGCACGGCAGCACCCTCTTCCAGGAGGAGGTCGCCGTGCCCTTCATCCTGGCCGGCCCCGGCGTGCCCCGGGGGCAGCACCTGGAGCACCCGCCCCGGGCCCTGGACGGAATCCTCACCCTGGCCGCCCTGGCCGGCGTCGACACCCGGGGCATGGACGGCCGCAACGTCCTCCGGGAGCCGGGGCCCGGCCCTGGCGGGCTGACCCTGATGCGGGGGCGCATGGCCCTGGAGCGGGACGGCTGGCGCCTGGTCTGCCGGGTGGAGGATCCGGAGGACCCCGAGCAGGGCCGCCACCGGATCACTCCCGAGGCCCTCTACGACCTCCGGGCCGACCCCGGGGAGCGCCGGAACGTCCTCCCGGAGCGCCAGCGTCTCGCCGGGGAGCTCCTGGCCGAGCTGCGGCGACGCCTGGACCGGGACGACCTGCACCCGCACCTCGAGGCCCGGGAGATCCCGCCCCGGGAGGCCGCCCGCCTCGCAGACCTGGGCTACGTGGATGGCTGACCCTCCCACCCTCGACCCCATCGGCCTGGCTCCCATCCTGGAGCTCCTCGCCGGCCTGGATCTCGCCGACCCCGACGCCGCCGCGGCGGCCCTGGCCGAGGGCTTCCCGCCGGCGGGGCCCGCCGCCCGCGACCTGGAGGCGGCCCTCCGGGCGGCCCTGGCGGCCGGCCGCATCTGCGACCGGGGGGCACCGCCGGTGCGCTACTCCCGCCTCTTCCGGGCTGCTCCCGAGAGCCGGGACTGGAGCGCCGACGTGGTCCTGATGGACGGCGCCGGACCCCGGCATACCCATCCCGCGGGGGAGGTGAGCCTGGGCTGGGCCCTGGCGGGGGAGCCGCGCTTCGACGGCCACCCCCCCGGCTGGGTGGTGTACGGGCCGGGCTCCACCCACGCGCCCACCGTCACCGGCGGCACCATGTTCCTGGTCTACTTCCTGCCCGGCGGCGCCATCCAGTTCCACCCGGAGCAGAGCTGACGTGGAAGAGCAGGTCGTCGTCCCCCCCCCTGAAGCACCGGTCCGGCGGCGGACCGGGTGGCTGGACGGTCTCCTGCTCCTGCTCCTGGCCTTCCTGGCCTTCGCCCCGGCCCTGGGCAACGGCTGGATCTGGGACGACGACGACTACATCCACCAGAATCCCCTGCTCCGGAGCGAGGCCGGGCTGGAGCAGATCTGGCTGGAGCCGTC
The DNA here is from genome assembly GCA_964389745.1 of uncultured Planctomycetales bacterium. Classification (GTDB taxonomy): domain Bacteria; phylum Planctomycetota; class UBA1135; order UBA1135; family UBA1135; genus CAYMFV01. Next base: position 8,544 of record CAYMFV010000075.1, read on the forward strand.
CCAGTCGCCCCAGTGGTACCCGATGGTCTTCACCACCTTCTGGGTGGAGTACCAGCTCTGGGGGGACTCCCCCCTCGGCTACCACCTGGTGAACATCCTCCTGCACGGCCTGGGGGCCGTGCTCGCCTGGCGGCTGCTGCGGCGCCTGCGGGTGCCCGGCGCCTGGCTGGCGGCGGCCCTCTGGGCGGTACACCCGGTGATGGTCGAGTCGGTGGCCTGGGCCACGGAGCGGAAGAACGTCCTCTCCGGAGTCTTCTACCTCGGAGCCGCCCTGGCCTTCCTGGCCTGGGTGGAACGGGTCCGGGAGGGCCGGCGGGGGTGGGGGGTCCTGGCCGGCTCCGTGCTCCTCTTCGCCGGGGCCCTGCTGGCGAAGACCGTCACCGCCTCCCTGCCGGCGGCCCTGCTCCTGGTCCTCTGGTGGCGCCGGGAGCGCTGGTGGGACCGGCGGATCCTGCTACCCCTCCTGGTCATGGTGGCCGCCGGCGTGGCCATGGGCATGTTCACGGCTTGGCAGGAGGTGGTGAAGGTCCGGGCCGTGGGTGCCCCCTGGGAGCACGGCTTCGCCGAGCGCCTCCTGGTGGCCGGCCGGGCGCCGTGGTTCTACCTGCAGAAGCTGGTGCTGCCCTGGCCCCTGGTCTTCATCTACGAACGCTGGCAGGTGGACCCGGCGGTCTGGTGGCAGTGGCTCTTCCCGCTGGCCACCGTCGACCTGGTGCTGGCGTTGCTCCTGCTGCAGCGCCGGCTGGGCCGGGGCCCGCTGGTGGCGGTGCTCATCTTCGGCGGCACCCTCTTCCCCTCCCTGGGCTTCTTCGACGTCTATCCGCACCAGTTCTCCTGGGTGGCGGACCACTTCCAGTACCACGCCAGCCTGGCGCTGCTGGCGCTGCTGGCGGCCCTGCTGGTGCGCCTTCCACTCCTCCGTGACGCCAGGGGGGGGGAGGACGCCCCCCCCTGGCTGGACGGACCATTCGGCCTGGGCCTGCCCCGGCGGCCGCTGGTGCCGGCCGGCATCCTGGTGGGGGTCCTGGCCCTGGTCTCCGCCGGGCAGGCGGCCACCTACAAGGACTGGAAGACCATTTGGGAGACGACGCTGGAGCGGAACCCCCAGGCCTGGATCGCCGCCAACAACCTGGGCTTCTGGTACATGGACCAGGATCCCCCGAACCTGGACCTGGCGGAGCGCTACTTCCGCCTGGGCATCGGGATCCTCCCGGCCAACAGCCGAGCCCACGGCAACCTGGGCACCCTCCTGCGGCTGCGCGGGCGGCTCCCGGAGGCGGAGGAGCACTACCGGCTGGCCATCGCCGCCGAGCCCGACTACTTCCGGCCGTGGATCGGGCTGGGCGAGGTCCTGTACCTCCAGGGCCGCCTCCAGGAGTCGATCGAGGCCTACCGGACGGCCATCGAGAAGTGCCGGCGCACGGCCGCGCCGCGCTTCCAGCCCCTGCCGGGCCTGTGGTTCCTCCTCGGCCAGTCCCTGGAGGCCGCCGGCCGCCTGGAAGAGGCCGAGGCAGCCTACCGGGAGGAGCTGCGGCTCTACCCCAGGGGCCAGAACGTCCTCCGGGCCCGGACCGGCCTCGCCCGGGTCCTGGCCCGGCACGGCAGGGGGGGGGAAGCGGTGGCCGAGCTGGAGGCGGTCCTGAAGGTGGACCCGAACTGGGGGCCGGCCCTCCAGGCCCTGGCCTGGATC